>CAZYZC010000009.1:0-10700 GCA_964650985.1 uncultured Planctomycetia bacterium
CTTGAAAGCGAAGGTATCTTTATAGCCGAGGGGGAGAAGGTCGTTAAGAGCATGGTAAAAAGCGGATGCAGGATAGCGTCTTGCCTTACGGCGAAGGGGGCTGTTACAAGATATAAAGGCCTGCTTGCGGCAATGTCAAAAAAAAATGCCGAAGTCTACGTCGCCGACGATTTATTGATAGAGGACATCATAGGTTTCCGTTTTCATAAAGGCATAATGGCCGTCGGATATTGCCCTAAAAAACTTACGATCGCCGACGCGCTAGAAGATCCGAAAAGCCCCTTTCTTCTGGTAGCCCTAAACGCCATTAACGACCCTCAAAATGTCGGACTGATAGCGCGTAACGCCGCCGCATTCGGAGCCGGAGCGCTCATAGTCGATAACGCGACGTACGATCCGTATTACAGAAAAGCTGTCAGGGTCTCCATGGGTACGATCTTCGGACTGCCGGTCGCGTACGAGGAGGATCTCCGGTCCGGCCTTGTATGGCTTAAGAAAAGACACGGCGTGCGCATAATAGCCGCCACCCCGGGCAGGGGCGCAGGCGATATCGCTAAAGCCGAACTCTCGGGCAATATATGTTTTGTCTTTGGTAATGAGGATAAGGGAGTATCACAGGGAATATTGAGTATTGCCGACGCCAAAGTCCGCATACCGATATCGAAAACAGTCGATTCCCTGAATGTCGCCGGCGCAAGCGCCGTGTGCCTGTATGAAGCGTCGCGCAGCCGTTTTCGAAAGGCGGGGAAGCGATGATATCGGTAAAGAACATGTCCAAGCGCTACGGCACGCGGGAGCTATTCTCGGATGTGAGCTTCGACGTCCTGGCCGGCGAAAAGATCGGCCTCGTGGGCCGTAACGGCCACGGGAAGACGACCTTATTCAGGATAATTGCCCGGGAAGAAGAGCCGGATGAGGGCAAGGTCTTCATGCCCAATAACTACGCGATAGGATATCTCGACCAGCAGCTGACGTTTACCAGGCCGACCGTGCTTGAGGAGGGGTGTCAGGGATTGCACCCGGAAGAGATAGGAGCCGAATGGAAGGTGGAGAAGATCCTCTCAGGCCTCGGTTTCAGCGAAGAGGACTTCGGCCGGAACCCTTCAGAATTTTCCGGGGGTTTCCAGATGCGCATCGCCCTGACGAAGGCCCTGGTCTCCGAGCCGAATATGCTTCTTCTCGACGAACCTACGAACTTTCTCGATATAGTCTCGATACGATGGCTCGAGAAGTTCCTGCGTTCGTGGAAGAATGAGCTCATCGTGATAAGCCACGACAGGGATCTCGTGGATAGCGTAACGACGCACATCGTAGGTATACACCGCGGGATGGTCCGGAAGATAAAGGGCGCTACCGGAAAATATTACGCCCAGCTCCGTGCGGACGAAGAGCTGCACGAGAAGAGGCGCGTAGAGGACGAGAAGAAGCGTAAACAGATAATGGTGTACGTGAATACCTTCCGCGCCAAGGCCAGCCATGCAAGGGCTGTACAATCGAATATCAAAAAGCTCGAGAGGATGGATAAGCTGGACAAGCTCGAGGAGGTCCGGACTCTGTCGTTTTCGTTCAATTATGAACCGTTCCGCGCCAGTCAGATCATGGATGTGAACGATCTTACGTTTTCATACGACGGCAAAGAGCCGTACCTGATAAAAGGCCTCAATTTTACCGTAAACAGGCATGACAAGATATGTATTGTAGGTAAGAACGGCAAGGGAAAGACGACCCTTCTAAAATTACTCTCCGGCAGGCTTAAACCGGTAAGCGGCAGCATTAAGACGAACACCTCGGCCGTCCCTGCTTATTATGAGCAGGCAAATACAGCGGACTTAAACGGTGAGCTCAGTGTGGAGGAGGAGATAGCCATGGGCTCCGGCGCCATCGGTAAGTCGCGCGTCCGGGGGATATGCGGGGCGATGATGTTCTCAGGGGACGATGCCGAGAAGAAGGTGAAGGTCCTTTCCGGCGGTGAGCGCAGCCGCGTCCTTCTGGGAAAGCTCCTCGTGGCGCCTTCAAACATCCTTTTTCTGGACGAGCCGACGCATCACCTCGATATCGAGTCCTGCCAGGCTATGATGGAAGCCGTGAGGGATTTTGAAGGGGCTGCGCTCGTGGTGGCGCACGACGAGCATTTTTTAAACGAGGTGGCGACGAAGCTCATCGTATTCAAGAACGACAGGGCTTTTCTGTATCCGGGTACTTACCGGGAGTTCCTGGAAAGTGTAGGGTGGGAAGAAGATGATGCTGCGATTAAGACCGTAATAAAACCACAAGTCCCGGCCGATGTCCGGCCTTCTATCGTCGGAACGCCGGACGAGCCGGCTCCCGCGGCTGCGCCGGTTCCGCCGAAAGATGCGGCCCAGCGCCCGGCGAAGACCGATATCAGAAAGCTTACAAGAAAAGCCCGCGCCGATTTTGTCGCTATGAGATCGAAAGTATTGAGGCCTCTGGAGAATAAGATAAAAAGCCTGGAGGAGGATATTATCGCTTCGGAGGCCGGGATAAAGGACTTGAATGAAGAGCTGGCGACGGCTCCGGCAAGAGGAGGCCTCGGGGCTCTCCGAAGGAGCGAGCTTTCCAGGGAGCTGAAGGAGCTGGCCGAGAAGATCGAATCCTGTTACGCCTCGCTCGACACGACTATGAAAGAATACGATGCCGAGAAGCGGAAATACAGCGACGAATGAACGCGGCGCTATGAAGCTGTTATTCCGGATACGGCGTCGCGTTTTATCTTAGAGGTAACAGTTTTAGGCAGGCTCTCGCGCGATATGTCGAAACTTATTATCCTTTTGTAGGGGGAGAGGTCTTTCGATAAGCGCGCGATCTCGAAATATATCTTATCCTTAACGGCCTTATCCCCGGTTATATTTTCCCGCTCAAACAGTTCGAGGTTCGGCACGACGACGGCATAGACCTCTTCGTGTCCCGCGCGCAGCCCCCGTTCGGCGATCCTGGCCATTACGCATATCTCTTTAATGTAGGGGCTCCTGCCGGCGACCTCCTCAACCTCTTCGGGGAATACTTTTTTGCCCCCGCCCAGTATTATGAGGTTCTTCTTCCTGCCGGAGATGAATAAAAATCCGTCCTCGTCGATGTAGCCCAGATCGCCGGTATAAAACCATCCGTCCTTTAGCACCTCCGCGGTCTTTCCGGGATTCCTGAAGTAACCTTTCATGACATGAGGTCCTCGGGTCAATATCTCGCCCTCGGTATCGGAAGGCCTCTCTTTGAGTATCTTTACTTCCACGCCAGGCATCGGTTTGCCGACAGAGCCGAACTTATTATCACTGTAAGTATTGACGGATATGACCGGGGCCGTCTCGGTAAGGCCGTATCCCTGAAGTATCCGGAAGCCCAAAGCGTTCAATCCTATCTCGACATCCGCGCTTAAGGGGGCGCCGCCGCTTATAAAAGTATGCAGCCGCCGGCCGAACTCCTTATGCACGGAAGGGAAAAAGAGCCTTCCTGCCCGTATATTGAATTTCAATAAATACGTCGAGACGGCGAGAAGCGCCCCGAAGATCTTCTGCTTGAATGGATGCAGCCTGGCGACTTTCTTCATTATGCCGGAATGCAAAAGCTTAAGGACGAGAGGTACCGCGATCATGGCGGTGATCCCCGTCTCTTTCATGAGCGGCAAAAGGGTGTTGGTCTTGAGCGTGTCGCAATACGTGACGCATGAACCGGCGTAGAGCGGCGCTACGAGGCCGCCGGTTATCTCGAGCATGTGGTTGAGCGGCAGGACGGATAGGAGCCTTTCTTTCGGAGAGCAGCGGAGTATCTCGCTGAACCTGAGCGCCTGGAAGAGCAGGCTCTTGCAGGTTATCTCGACGCCTTTGGAGATGCCCGTCGTGCCGGACGTGTAGACTATGATGGCGGTATCTTCCGGATATATCTGCCGGCCCCGCTCTTTTCCCCTGTGAGGCCTTAGCTTGTTCAGCTGTATGATGTCCGGGCGGGGGCTGTTGTCGAGGAGTATTACGTCCTTAAGACGCGGCAGGCCGCCCCTCAGCCGGTCTATCGTATCGAGATACTTGCCGCTTACGAATATGCACTTTGCCTGGCTGTCGCTTAAGATAAAACTGATCTCGGCGTCGGTGAGCTTAACGTCGACGGGGAGGATGGTGCCGCCGCAGGACATTATGCCGAAGTAGGCGGCTGCCCACTCGGGCCTGTTTTCGGATAATATGGCGACCCTGTCGCCCTTCTCTATGCCGAGGTTGATAAGGACCGAAGAGATGCTGACTACCCTGCGGCCCAGCTTCACGTAGGATATCTCCCTGAAGGAGCCGTCGTCATTTTTGATCCGGAGGGCGGTCTTGTTGCCGTACTTCTTATTGATCGTCTCAAGTATATCGCCGATCGTAACATTCCGAAGTACGGTCTTTGCCATCGAATCGATCATGCTTATGACCCTTCCCGCGCCGGGCGCCCTAGATCCTTTTTTCCAGCCACTTCAGAAGGTCGGCGAAGACCTTCTCCCGTCCCAGTTCCATCGTGAGGCTATGCCTCATTTCAGGGTATTCGATCATCTCTTTATGTTCGAATCTTATGCCTTTGAATATCTTTTTGCTTGTCGAGGTCTTTACGAACGTGTCTTTGCCGGCCAAGAGGAACAGGGTATCGGTCTTGATCTTATGTTTTGATATGTGGCTGGCCATCTGCGCCAGAAGAATACTAAGGAGAAGTCCGGGCGTGGCGAATCTATGTTCAAGCTTATCATTATCTATGATCTTCTTGCATTCGGGGTCGCGAGTGCACATGTCGCTGGTGAACGGCATGATGAACTGTTTTTTTGAATTATAGAAATGCGCCGAGACCATCTTAAAATATTCCGCTAAAGAGAATTTCAACCCGCTGGCAAAGCCGGGGGACATACATACCAGCCCCTTAAATAGCCGCGGTTTCTTTATGACCGTGAGAAACCCTATCAGCCCGCCCATGCTCTCGCCTGCGATGAATATCGGAAGCCTCTGATGCTCCTTCCGTATTATGTTGTAAAGCCTGCGGACATCCTTTATGTATACGTTTAGCGAGCTTATATGCCCCTTCAGTCCTTCCGTATTGCCGAAACCTTTCAGCTCTATAGCGTAAGACGTTATATTATGCTCAATCAGGAACTTTGCCATGAGCTCCCAGTTGTTGCTATGGCCTCCCAGCCCGTGGACCAAAAGCACCGCCGCCCTGGGAGAAGAAGACCCCCATTGCCTGTAGAGTATGTTCCTTTTTTCGCATCGCTTCATGAATATTATTATACCATATACGAAACACACGCCGTACAGCGAAAAAACTTATCGTTATCAGGACAGAAAATCCTTGATATAGGCGGGCAATGAACCTATAATATTGACGATGAATAGAGCGCAATTAGCCCTGAAGCTCCTGGCCCCTATGGCGGCAAAATTTGAAGAAGCCACCAGGGACCCTGTTTCCGCGCAGAAGAAGACCCTCCTCGATTATATTTCCCGCAATAAGGACACGGAATACGGGAAGAAGTACGGTTTTTCAAATATAAATTCGGTGGAAGAATACCGGAAGCTCGTACCTGTTTGCGACTATCCCGGCATAGCTTCTTACGCCCGGAGGATGGCGGAGGGAGAGAAGAACGTGCTGACCGCCGAATCCCCGATATTTTTCGGACGCACGAGCGGCACTACGGGCAAGCCTAAACTCATTCCCGTAACCGAATACTCGCGGTCCAAAAAAGCGGAGCTCATGGCCTTATGGACGTACTACATCTCCAGGGACCATCCCGGCGTTACGGATGGTAAGGTATTTGCCATAATCGACCCGGAGGTAAAGACCTTCGCGCCGTCCGGAGTACCGTGCGGCCCGGAGAACGGCCACGCCTACATAAATCTTCCCTATATAATCAAGAGCATGTGCGCCATCCCGTACGAAGCGTTCGAGATAGGGGATTACGACGCCAGATACTACTCCATATTAAGGATAGCGATGGGGCATAACGTCACTACACTGGCTACCCTGAATCCGAGCGCGATAATAATACTGTGTGAAAAGATAAAGGAGTGGCAGGACAGGATAATAGAAGATATAGAAAAAGGCACGCTTGATAAAAGTCTCGGCATCCGCCCTGACATCAGAAAAGTCCTTGAGAAGAGGCTTAAGCCCGATCCCCGCAGGGCCGGAGAGCTAAAGAAGATCCTCAAAGAAAAAAAAGAGCTCCTGCCCAGGTACTTCTGGCCAAAGCTTGCGCTCATCGAGTGCTGGAAGGGCGGCACGGTGAAGCTGTATTTAAAAGAGCTACCGCGTTATTTCGGGCCCGTGCCGGTAAGGGACTTCGGATGCCTGTCTACCGAGACGCGCAGTTCCATTCCGATAACCGACGAAGGGGCGGGCGGGATACTGGCGGTGCAGACGAATTTTTACGAATTCATACCCAAGGAGGAGATGAGTAAAGGCCGCGGGCGCACGCTTTTATGCGATGAGCTTGAAAAGGGAAAGGACTATCTTCTCATAGTCACGACCCCGGGAGGCCTCTACCGGTACGATACCGACGACGTCATCCGCATGGACGGTTTTTTTAATAAGACACCGGTGATCGAGTTTGTCCAAAAGGGCTCAAACGCGATATCGATCACCGGGGAGAAGGTCTATGAGTCGCATATAAATGAAGCGGTAAATAACGCCGTCAACAAACTGGGGCTGGCGATAAAGTTCTTCTCCGCTTCCGTCGAGATGGTAAAGCCGCCCAGGTATGTATTCATGGTTGAATTCAGCGCCCTGACGGACTCCGACGCGAAGAAGGCCCTGTTAAAGTCCGTGGAGGAAGAGCTGCGCGGCCTGAATCTCGAGTATGACGATACGAGGGACCGCAAGGAGCTGTCTTTCCCGGTGCTTAAAGTGGTCAGGACGGGCGGGTTCGAAAAATACAGGGCCAAAAGAGTATCCGAAGGCGCCCACGAGACCCAGTTTAAGGTCCCGGAGCTGACGGCGAATACCGATTTTGTGAAGAATTTCGATATCGTCGAGGAGATATCCTTAGGCCGGGGATGATTTGAACAGGAGACGTATGCCGGGATGGGCGAGGCCTCCGGGATGGGCTTGAGCAAGCTCGTTATGCTCGACCAGCTCAACGCTTTCGGCCTTAACAAAAAATGGAGTGTGCATGAATAAGATGTCGGCGCTTCGCGTAGTAAATACAGTCCTCTTATTTTCGTTCGTTCTGCAGGTAATCACCGGTTTGATCATATTCTTCAGGGTAAGGTTTCCCAATAACGGGCTCGTCTTCGAGATCCATGAGTATAACGGCCTATTTCTTATAATAGTCGCGGCCATGCATATAGCGCTTAACTGGGGATGGATAAAGGCGAATTTTTTCAAGAAGCGATAGCCGACAGGCGAAAAAGGATCTGGAGATGAAGAGGATGCAAAAAGAATACGAGATCGGCGATAAGGCGATGGATGGCTTGATCGATGAACTTGCCAGGAGGTCCGGATCTCTCCAAACAAAGCATCTGCGGCATCAAATACTTACGACCGTTGTCAAGCTTGGAATGGAATCAAGCGATAGAGGGGACCTGAAGCTTGCGAACAATACCCTGAAAGAGTTACGATACTCCTTCAAGATATTTTCTCCATACAGAGGCATAAAAAAAGTGATAATCTTCGGTTCGGCGAGGTCCTCTAAGGCATCCGCCGAATATAAGATGGCCGAGGAGTTCGCGCGTAAGCTGACGGCAAAAGGCTACATGATAGTGACGGGCGGCGGCCCCGGGGTAATGGAGGCCGGGAATAAGGGCGCCGAAGCCGGCAAAGAATTCGCGTTGAACATAAGGCTTCCGTATGAACAGAAACCCAATCCGTATATCGATGAAAAAGACAAGATAATAAATTTTAAATATTTTTTTACCAGAAAGCTCGTATTTGTAAAAGAGACGGATGCCACGGCGTTATTTCCCGGAGGGTTCGGCACGCATGATGAAGGGTTTGAGGTGCTCACGCTCATCCAGACCGGAAAATCCAGACCCAGGCCGGTGGTATTGATGGAGCCTAAAGGCTCGACATACTGGAGCGCGTGGAAACGTTACGTGACCGACCATTTACTTAAGAACGGCTTTATCGCGAAGGAGGACCTCGGGCTTTTCCGCATTGTAAGGACCGTCGATGGCGCGATAAAATATATAGAGGATTTTTACAGGGTATACCACTCGATAAGATATGTTTCAGACTTGACCGTAATCAGGCTGAATAAAAAGATCTCGGCTGTGACGCTTGAGCTTATCAATCGGGAATTTAAGGACATTTTGACGCGCGGCGGGATCAGGCCGTCGCCTCCGACCGATAAAGAAACAGAGGAAGGCGAATACGTAGATCTGCCCAGGATCGCGATGAATTTTAATATGCGCAGTTACGGCCGGCTCTTGGAGATGATCCACGTCATAAACAGGGATAAGTCATAAGCATACTCAAAAAAAGGGGGGGAGCATGAAAAAACTCGTTATATTAATAGTGGCGGCGGTTTTTATTTCAACAGGCGCGTTTGCCGTGGAGATCACGGATCTCATGCCCGTCCTTAAACAGGCGAAGAAGGATATAGAATCCACATTGTCGGAAATAGACAAAGACCTTAAGGCCGCGGCAAAAACGCTGTCGGGCGTTGATCTTAAGAGCGATGAAGCGCGAAAAATATTGAACGGTCTGCGCAAATTCCGACCGTATGTTGTAGATTGCTGTATAATCGATGCCGACGGCACGAAGATCACTGTCGAACCCGAAGAATACAGGCAATACGAGAATGCCGACAGAAGCAGCCTGCCGTACGTCATAGAACTTTTAAAAGAAAAGAAGCCTGTATTAAGCAGCGTTTATGCGTCAGCCGAAGGCGTAAATGCGGTGAGCGCGGGATATCCTATACTCTCTAATAAGGGTGAACTGCTGGGAGCGGTAAAGATGCTCATAAGGCAAGAGCTGTTCCTGAAACCTCTCGTGGAAGATAAGCCATGTAAGATATGGATAATGCAGCCAAACGGCCTTATCATATATGACCCTGATCCGGAAGAGGTGGGGAAGAATGTATTTACCGATCCGATTTACGAGCCGTTTGAGGACCTGGTGTCTTTTTCCAAAACGGTAGCATTGTCCAATAACGGCGCCGGATCTTACGATTTTTACGCCGGCGGACTCCAGGATAAGACGCTTGTTAAAAAAGTGGCAGTCTGGGATACGGCGGGGCTATATGGTACCGAATGGCGTGTGGTAGCCATGGAGATACAGGAATCGTTGGAGGTAAAGCCGGCGGAAACAAAACAGCCGGGCAAATAGCAGGTAGCCATGGAACAAAAAGTGCGGGCTTTTCTCATAATGCTGAAGGACGGAAGGACGATTTCGATAGAAGAATGAGTCTATGTTTAGCGGAAAGACATGAAAAATCCGACTCATAAAATTTGACACTGCAAACCTTTTGGACTATAATAAATAACAACCTTGAGATGGCGTAGCCACAGATAGCAAGACCCGCACCAGAAGAGCCTTCCTATCCCAGAGCAAAACCAGTATAAAATGGGATATCTGATAAATAATAATTTTTCATTTTCTTTGGATCCGTTATCGGTATTTTTTCTTGCCGTCATCGGGCTCGTGTCTCTACCTTCCGCGGTATATTCAATAGGTTATCTCGCCGGCCATTATTCCGCCAAAAAGATCGTATACGCATGGGCGCTATTTATAGCGTTCGTCATATCGATGGTGCTCGTGACCACCGTCAGCAACGCGCTCGTCTTCATAATCGTCTGGGAGGTCATGTCGCTGGTATCCTATTTCCTGGTAATATTCGACAACGAGAGAGAGAAGGCTGTCCAGGCGGGGACGATATATATAGTGATGACGCACATAGGGACCGCTTTTATAATAAGCGCGATCCTTATCATGTACAAATACGCCGGCTCTTTCGATTTCTCATCCCTTAAAGCCGCGTGTATTTACATGCCGGGTCGGGTTAAGGACATAGTCTTTCTGTTATTCCTCATAGGGTTCGGAACCAAGGCCGGGATAGTGCCGCTGCACATATGGCTTCCATACGCGCATCCGCAGGCGCCGAGCCACATATCGGCTATGATGTCGGGAGTTATGATAAAGACGGCTGTTTATGGAATAATAAGATTTGTCATCGTAATGCTGGGTATAAATGCTTCATGGTGGGGAATCCTTATCCTGGTTATTGCTTCGATATCATGTCTTGTCGGTGTCATATATGCCCTTATGGAGCACGATATCAAGAAGCTTCTCGCTTATCATAGCGTTGAAAATATAGGTATTATACTTCTTGGTGTCGGTTTATCCATGATGTTTATAAAGTTGAACATGCCGCTCTTAGCGGTATTTGCCATGATGGCAGGATTATATCATCTTATAAACCATGCAATATTCAAAGGGCTTCTCTTTTTATGTGCCGGTAGTATATATAAGGCGACAGGTAAGCACGATATAGAAAAATTGGGTGGGCTTATTAAGACCATGCCTTGGACGGCCGCCGCATTTTTGATAGGATCTATGGCCATTTCCGCGCTTCCGCCATTAAACGGATTTGTAAGCGAGTGGCTGACACTCCAAGCCTTCTTTTTCGGGATATTAAACGGTTCTTTCGGCATAAAAATATTTATGGGTATTCTGGCCGCTATCTTGGCATTGACCGGCGGGCTGGCAGCGGCATGTTTTGTAAAAGCTTTCGGAATAACTTT
>CAZYZC010000009.1:10800-16281 GCA_964650985.1 uncultured Planctomycetia bacterium
CATTGACCGGCGGGCTGGCAGCGGCATGTTTTGTAAAAGCTTTCGGAATAACTTTCTTGGCAGCCCCGCGCAGTAAGAATGCCGCCGAAGCAAAAGAGGTATCCTTTTCAATGAAACTTGCGATGTCATTTTTAGCAGTCCTTACGGTAGCGTTCGGACTCTTCGCAAGTGTAATAGTAAGGCTTATTACGGGCGTGTCGGCGAGTGTAATGTCGCCGGACGCGCGTTCCTTTGATTTTACATTGAATAATTTCGTATTGAGCCCCAAAGAGGGCAGCGGTGTATACATATCAGCCCCGGCTGTAGCTGCCTGTCTGATAATATTGGCTGTGATCGTCGGTTGCGCGGTATATGCGGTTTCCGGCAGAAGGAAGGTCCGGATAAGCAAAACGTGGGACTGCGGTTATTACCGGCTCGATTCCAGAACTGAATACACGGCCACTGCATTCTCAAAACCGTTCAGGATAGCGTTTGATTTCTTTCTTCTGCCGTATCGTAAAACCGAGAAGATACGGGAATCTTTTTACCATATCAGTTCCTTTAAATACGAGACGCACACAACGTCTATATTTAAGCGTTATATTTATGAACCGGTGATAGGGTTGGTTTTAAAGACCGCTACGCTGTTAAAGAAGATACAGCCGGGGAGCATACATTTGTACCTGTCGTATATATTCATTACGATATTGCTTTTGATAATATTTATGAGCAGGTTTTAGGGGAAACATATGAACGCGCTTATTACGATATCACAGGTTTTTATAGCCGCAGCTCTCGCGCCGCTTTTAAGCGGTATCATCAGGAAGATGAAGAATATTTTACGTATGAGAAAAGGGGCTCCGGTGCTTCAGCCGTACTATAACCTCGCGAAGTTATCAGGCAAAGATGAAGTTATCTCGGAGGATACTTCATGGATATTCAGGGCAACTCCTTTTGTCTTATTGATTTCCGTTCTTGTGGCATTCCTGCTGGTTCCGTTGAACGGTTCAGGAAGGGTATTTCCCCATATAGGGGATATCATACTTGTGATATTCATGCCGGCGCTGGGAAGATTTTTCTTAAGCCTGGCGGGGCTTGACGCCGGAAGCGCGTTCGGAGGCATGGGCTCTTCAAGGGAGATGTTCATATCCAGCCTTGTCGAACCGGTCATGCTTCTATCGTTATTTGTCGTTGCCTTGAATAGCGGCTCCACCAATCCGCTGGTAATGGCGGGCCGGACGACGATCCGCCTTTCCGGAATTATAGCCGCGCTTGCGTTCTTCATGGCAATGATAGCCGAGACCTCGAGGATACCGGTCGATAATCAGGAGACGCACCTGGAGCTCACCATGGTGCACGAGGCCATGATCCTTGAATATTCCGGCCGTTCGCTTGCGATGATAGAGTTCGCGGCTCATTTAAAACAGATGCTATTCTTCACGATATTGGCGTCTATCATGATCCCATTTGGCGGTATAACGGCGTTTATTTTAAAGATATTGGCTATAGCCGCGATCGTGAGCGTTCTGGAAGTATCAGTAGCAAAGATGCGTTTATTCAGGGTGGTGGATTTTGTGATGTTCGCGTTTGCCTTATCGATAATGGCCATGGTGGCCAGAGCGGCGGGGTTATAATCATGTATTTAGGGATATTATATTCGGGGATCATCCTTATGGCGCTGTCCATGATAATGGCAAAGAGGCTAGGCGCGCTGATACGCGGTTTTGCGGCGCAGTCATTCCTGTTGTTTCTGGTCACTATCTTCTTTGCCATAACGGAATCCAGCGCTGAAATGTATACGGTGGCGTTCTTGCTTTTATCGATAAAAGTCGCGGCGATACCGTATCTTTTGTCGAAAATGGTCAGGCGCATAAAAACGGACGCTACCACCGGCCCGATAATAAACCCCACGCTTTCGCTCTTTATCGCCATGATCTTGATGTACCTGTCGTATCTGTTTGCGGCGAGGCTCTTTCCGCTGTATGACAAGGTGCAGGAGAGTTCAATCGTTATCGCGTTTGCCGTTACCCTGATAGGCTTCTTTATTATGGTATTCAGGATGAAGGCCATTGCGCAGATAGTGGGACTACTGGTGATGGAAAACGGCTTATTTCTGATAGCCAGCGCAGTCTCCGGAGGAATGCCGTTCTTCGTCGAGATAGCTATATTTTTCGACATATTCGTATGTGTTATCATATTGGGCATGTTTGTCTATAAGATAAACAAAGTATTTACACACATAGACGTGCATAAAATGCAGGAACTAAAGGGCTAGATGGAGATACTACTTATATTGGGAATAGTGGCGGCGCTGGCTTTTACGGCAATGTTCGTAAATAGCGCGAAAACGCTGGGCACGATAAATGCGTTTGGCCATATGATTACGGCGTTCATCGCCTTGAAGATGGCATACAGCTTCGTATCAAAAGGGGGAGCTCTGCATATAGGCGGCATATTCTGTATTGACGCTTTGAGCATGTTCTTTATACTGACGATATCGATCCTGAACGTAGCATCCTCCTTATACTCTATCGAATACATAAGAGGGGAGCTGTCCGAAGGTATTCTTTCGGTCAGGAAGGCGAAGACTTATTATTCGCTTTTCAATATATTTTCCCTGTCGATGTTCTTCGTTGTAATACTTAACAATATGGGGATGGTATGGGTGGCGATAGAAATGACGACGCTTGCTTCGGCGTTTTTAGTCGGCTTTCATAACGATAAGCTTTCAATCGAAGCCGCGTGGAAATATATAATAATATGCTCTGTAGGTATAGTGCTCGCGCTCTTCGGCACTATCTTCTTCTACCATGCCGTGGCCTCCTGCGTCGGTATCAGGACGCTTGACTGGACGGAGATGGTATCCGCGGCCTCGAGGCTGAGCCCTCACATAGTGAAGACGGCATTTTTATTCATACTGGTAGGATACGGGACGAAGGCCGGGATAGTCCCGATGCATACATGGCTTCCCGATGCGCATAGTCAGGCGTTGTCTCCTATAAGCGCGCTGCTTTCAGGAGTTTTATTAAAGACGGCTATTTACGCGATACTGAGGTTTGCAATAGTGACGAACAGGTGCGTCGGTGAAAGTTACACGCATGCGCTGTTCCTGTTTTTCGGTATACTGTCGCTCGGTGTCGCGGCCGGTTTTATGCTGGTCCAGAAAGACTTAAAGAGACTTCTGGCCTACTCCAGCATTGAGCATATAGGTATTATATGCTTCGGCCTGGGCATCGGCGTACCGATGGCGATTTACGGAGCAATGCTGCATGTCTTCAATCACGCGGTTACCAAGTCGATCATGTTCTTCGGAGCGGGAAATATCGTGAGAAGATACGGGACTAATAATATGAACGTGATAAGGGGCGTGTCGGGCGTTATGCCTTTTACGGCGGCCGTTCTTATGATAGGCGCCTTTGCTCTGGCGGGTTCGCCGCCTTTTTCCGTATTCATAAGCGAGATCATGATACTCATAGCGGCATTCACGAAAGGCGAATACCTGGCCGCCGCGGCGTTTCTTCTTTTTATCGCGTTCGCGTTCGGCGGAATAATATTCCATTTAAGCAAAATAATGTATGGTAAAAAACCCGAAGGCATGGAAAAAACGGGAGAACCTGTAAGCGCCAAAGCTTCGTTTATTTTTCTTCTCGCGTTCGTTCTATTTATGGGTTTTAAGATACCGTTCGTCATCGATAGGCTTATCACTCTTACGGTAGGCATAATAAGGGGCGTTTGATATGAATTATAAGTATATCTTCATGGACCTTTTGGAGCGCCATGGTAAACATCTTGACGACCTGAAAGAACTTTATGCCGACGAGGTTCATATAAATGCGGGCCCTGAGAACTTCAAAGGCCTGTGTATTGGTCTGCATAAAGAGCTGTCCTCTCCGGTCATGATGTTATATGCCGCGGACGAGAGGGCCTCGCGCGGAGTATTCGTCATAAGGTGCGTTTTTTTGAGCGCCAGGTACAAAAAATGGTTCCTAGTCAATATGGACCTGGATCCGCGCAATCCGCGCTTCAATTCGCTTTCAAAGGATATGTACTCGGCAAACCTCTTTGAGCGCGAAATAAAAGAGATGTTCGGCATAGAATCTGCCGGAAGTCCGGATTCAAGGCGGCTTAACCTGCACGACGAGGTTTGGCCGGAAGGCGCGTACCCCTTGCGTAAGGATTTTGATATATCCAAAACGAATGGCACGAGAAAAGGGGAATATAAGTTTAAGAAGATCGAAGGAAGCGGAATTTTTGAGATCCCCGTAGGGCCCGTACATGCGGGTATAATAGGCCCCGGCCATTTCCGGTTCAGCTCGGCGGGCGAGCCCATAATAAATATGGAGATACGCCTCGGGTTTACGCACAGGGGTGTAGAGAAGGAATTCGAGGGCAAGGGCGTTTTTGAAGCTATGAAGCTGGCGGAATGCGTGAGCGGTGATTCCGTATTCGGCCATAGTCTGGCCTTCTCCTCGGCGATCGAGAAGATCTGCGGAGTGACGGTTCCCGAAGAGGAGCAATATTTGCGAGTAATTATGTTGGAGCTTGAGCGGATGTACAATCACGCCGCGGATGCGGGCGGGATGGCCCTCGATGTCGGTTTCAGTTTTCCATCCATGTATGCCTCCGTAATAAAAGAAAATATCCTGGAGCTGAACAGATTCCTGACCGGATCGAGATACAACAAAGGATTTAATAAGATAGGCGGCGTTAAGGGTATATTGTCCGGAAATAAGATAGCGCAATTTCGCGATTCCGTCAAAAAGATATCCGGGGATTTCAGGGAATTGAAAAATATGCTTTATTCAAGCGTATCGTTCATGGACAGGGTGGACACCACCGGCATACTTAAGAAAAAGACCGCCGAAGACTTGGGGGTGGTGGGCCTGGCCGCGCGTTCCAGCGGTATAGCTATGGATCTGAGGAAAGACCTGCCCGGCATTTACGACAAGCTGAATTTTAACGCGACAAAGCAGGCGGCAGGGGACGTTTTGGCCCGGCTTAACATAAGGATAGAGGAGTTCGAGGTATCGGCCGGCCTTATAGAGCAGTCGCTTAAAAAACTCGATACGGGATCGGAGCGGCAGCAGTCCGGGGGTGTGAAAATAGCCGCTGGGTCGGCTCTGGGGTATGCGGAAGGATGGCGCGGGCCGATACTATATTGGGTAAAGGTAGATCCCAAGGGTATTATCGAGAGGTGCAAGATAGTCGATCCGTCCTTTCATAACTGGACCGCGCTTTCATTCGCGGTACTTGGAAATATAGTGCCAGATTTTCCGTTGTGTAACAAGAGTTTTAATCTTTCATATTCAGGCAACGATCTATAAAGCATATGCTAAATATACTTAAAAACAGATTGCTAAAAGGGATAGTTACAAGGCCTGTATCCTATAAAGGAGATACTTCCCGTAAAGACATCGAAATGCTCGGAGAGGAGCTGAGAGCCAAGATACGTAAGAGGTTCGGCAGGTCTCTCCATATAAGGGAAGTCGATACCGGTTCCTG
>CAZYZC010000010.1:0-15964 GCA_964650985.1 uncultured Planctomycetia bacterium
CGCGAAGTTATGGAAAAGGCGGTACATTCCGGCCTCTAAGATATCGGCTCGCGAAGCGGCGGATCTGAGCGTATCAAGGAGAGAGGAAAAGGTAAGGTCGCTGCTCGCGATGCTTTCCAACCGTAATAATGAGCCTTTTATTTTTCCGCAAAATGCCCCACCGAGCGACATAAAAAAGTATAAAGAGTTGCGGCTTCTGGAGATAGTGGCCAGGGTCGATCTTGTGATCGGGGAGATCCGGTCGATGGAGTCCGGGATTGAGCATTCTACCGCTCTGGGCGAGCTTAAAGGTATGCTGCCTGAACTCAGGAGGATTCTTGCCGGTATAAAGCAAGACGACGCACCTGTCCCGTCCGGAAAACTTAAGCGGTATATAGAAATAATAGGTAGTGTAAATTCGCGGCGACACTGGATTACGGTAACAACCGAATTGATACACATACAGCATCTGATGCAGGACCTGGTGAAGTCGGTCTCTGCTCCGTCTCCGGCCGGCGCCGCGGCCGAGGCGGATAAGATGTGGAAAGCGGCGATAGTTGCCGTCCCGGCCGCCGTCATATTTATAACCGTCCATTTATTCCGCACAAGCCTGCCCTCCGCAGTTCTCATAGTGCTCTATTTGGCCAGTATGTTATGGTTTCCGTGTTTTACCGCTTCATCTATGGACGACGCGCTGGCTTACAAACATACCGCCCCCAAAGATCACCGCGGGCTTATAAAGCCTTTCAGAGACGCTAAGGATATAAGAATACGGCAGCACGATCCCAAGGATCCGGATTCCAAAGGTAAGCTATCATATTATTACTACAATGGCGAAACGGATCCCAGGCGGGACGCTATGAAAGAACTTTACATCGATAAAGAGGCTATGGAATATGTTCCCCTTACTGTCCAGTGGGTCCTTTATCTGCACGAATGGCTGCACGGCAGAGTCCGGGTAAAGACCGAGATAATAAACGTGCCATTAACATACTGTTTGCCCTGGATGGCCGTCTTTATCCTGCTGGCTCCGACTATGGCGATCTTCGGTGATTGGCGGGACGCCGGAGTGGCGGCCGGCTTTTTTCTCTACAATGCCGGGGTCCTTGCCTTTATGAAGATATGTGCGTGGGGCTGGGGGACGAAGTTAAGCGATGCCGGCCATAATCTGATGGAATTTGATAGTAAGCTTACAGAAAAAGAGATAGATGCCCGGGTAGCCGATTATGTGCATAAGAGTACATTGGATAAAGAAACCGGGAATATGATGCCTGTAAGGGAGTGGCTAAAAAGCGAACATTCCGGAAGCGTCGTTCTTGTGCCCTGCGGCCCGGAAAGTCCGGAGGATATAATTGTAGTAAAGCCCGTTTATATCGATCACGCTGCTTTGAGCAGCCGGCGTTCGGAAGACTTGGCCGCGCTGATAGCTGCCGTTAAAAGATCAAAAAAGATGAGTTTCAGGGTGGTCTTTACCGTGTCCCCTCCGGCGGTATCGGGACCCGAAAACGGGCTCTATATGGAAAAAGTGAAGAAGGCAATGAAAACGATTAGAGGTACAATAAAGATATTTAAGCCCTGCTCCCTGATCCGGTTCGATGTCAGGTCGGCCGACCGCGATATTACAAGGCTTAAGGGCCTGCAGATTCTTTACAATCGGCGTACTGTCAGGATAGCGCGCAAGCTTCTTGAAAACGAGGCGGTAGGCTGCGGGGTTCATGGAAATTCGGCTAGGCTTGCCAAACTTCTTAAGTGGTTAAGGGATAATGGCTATAAAAATCTGGCCCTACCGGGAGATTACTTAAGTAAGGAAAAGGCCCTCAACTTTACGGCGCTCGACCTTATAAGGGAGCATGTGTTGAGCGGGCGCGCGCCTAAACTTAGGATAATAATAGGAAAGAGTGAATTTGTCTTTCTCCTGGCCATGCTGGGAGAGCCGTATTGGTCCAAAAAATGGCCTACGAACGGGACTATGGAAGGCCCCGCCGCTATCGAGGGGCTGCGCGCGCTTTCGCGCAGGGTGATAGATGACAAAACCCCGGAGCATGTCAGAAAAGACATAGATGCTGCCCATGAGTTTGAGAGTGTCGTGACCCGGCTTGAGCGGGAGGGCCGGGGAGGGATGGAGAAATGGTATATGTTTCATCCGAAGCTCATCCAACTATCGGAGTTTATCGTGAACCACATGGCTGTCGGCGCCGAGGACGAACACCATAGCATGAATACAATAGGGTCGCGCGATCATACGGAAACATTTGAATGGCGCGGTTTGAAAGGAATTGAAGCGATTTTCGAATTACAGAGAGAGTTTAAGGAATATGCCACGGCGCGCCTTAAGATTCTTAAGGCGGCCAAGGAGGCGTTCGATACCGGGCGGCCCGACGCCGAAATAGGGGCCATCATGAGCCGGTTAACCAAAGGCGAGGGCCTATTCTCTAAAAAGTATATAGATGCTTTTATGGAGAAACTTGTAGATTCGGATATTGAGCTCTCTGCTCCGTCATCCCGTCGGGAAAGATATGATATCAGGAAAAGACAGATACAGGAAGAGGGTGTAAATACTACGATAAATAATTCAATATTCGTGCGCGGGGTGCGTCATGAGAACGGCTGGCCGAAGGGGATAGATTTTATGGGCCAGGTACGGTTATTCAAAACCAAAGGCATGATGGTGCTCATAACCGTCGATTCGCTCGGAACGGATAAGCCGGATGAATATATAGTCATGACCGACCTTACGAAGAACGAAGATCGCGACAGAACCGGCGAAGGCATGTCGCTTGAAAGTACTACTAAGGATAAGCTTGAGGTAGTAAACGGGCTCCTTGCCGACTATGAACCTATTATAAAATTAATGGAGGGTAAAAGTTTATGGCGCTTTTTGGACGATGTTCCGTATTATTGGCATAAGTTTCGTGAAGAGGCGCGTATGAAATTTTCCGCCGCTTATCCCCATAATGCGACAAAGATCGTGGCGGCGGACCCCGCTACTATGACGCGTTTCCGCGCCTGGAGCGCGAATATGAAGATCCACTTGAATGAGCTCCTGCTTCTCATGAACATGCTTGCGGACGCGGAATCGACCGCGAGGGGGGACTTATATCCGGGACTTAAAGCTGAATACGCTAACATAGAGAGGCTCACAAACTCCATATATATGATCGGTTTGCCTGATGAGGTATCCGACGGCATGATGCACGATCTGGCGCAGGTATTGACCGCGATAGGGATTATTTCTCATGACGGGATATTCGGGCGCGCGCTCTCCTCCCGGGACAATTTGCGCGATTATGAATTTTTCAAGATAGCTTACGACGGTATTAAAAAGATGATTGAGATGGAATCACTCGCATCCAGGATACGCGGTGATTTTGTTATGGTGCGCACTCCTTCAGGTCAAGGTTGGATGGTCGACCTTAAACAGTCGGCCGGGCCCGTTCTTAGTTCCGCGTCTGTGCCTGTGGCAGAAGACGAAGGGCAAAATGGGAGACAGCGCCCTATTTCGGCCGGGCTCCCGGAGCACCCGAAAAATTCCATGCCGGGGATGGATGGAATGGAAAAGGGGTCAGGCACCTCTTTTGTAAAAGTTTTAGAAAGAGGGGTCAGGCGCCTTGAGTCACAGGTTGTGCCAACTGCCCCGATGCAAACCGAAACAGTTTCGGATACTACAGGATACGATTTATTGCTGGCTGATAGCGAACGGCTTTCAGGCGTGGACGGCGTGATATCGGATTTTGACGGTGTTGACAGGGAGCATAGAGAAGCGGGTGTCTCGGAAGGGGTCATGGCCGTCAAGCTACGGCTTATGGCCGAAGGTGTATTTATGGCCACCCTGACCGGAAGGCCCATGCATGAATTCAAAAGAGTATACAAGCAATTCATC
Organism: uncultured Planctomycetia bacterium; assembly: GCA_964650985.1. GTDB lineage: Bacteria > Omnitrophota > Gorgyraeia > 2-01-FULL-45-10 > 2-01-FULL-45-10 > JAPLMF01. The sequence goes on from CAZYZC010000010.1 coordinate 3,860, forward strand.
GATCATATGGCGCATGCCGTTTCGGCGAATAGATATGCCTTGTTTACCTGCGCCGGCTCGGAAGGCGGGATCATCAATAAGCTTGCCGAGATCTCGGGTCTTGACGGGTATGCGGAGACGATTCTCGGGAATGAGGCCGTGATAAAGCGAGTAAAACTCATAGTTGAGAGGGCGCTATCTAAAGCCGCCGGAGAATCCGGGATCGGCGTGGAGGCCACCGGCAAAGTTTATTATGTCGTTTCTTCCCACGCGGTTACGCTGCGGCTTACAAGGGAGCAAGGCGGAACGAGAATCGACAGCCTGGCGGGCATCCGTTACCGTATGGCTGAATATGTGCGAAATGACCCGGAATTCAGGAAGCTTATCGAGTCGGGAAAAATTCCAGAGACTACGGAAGTGACCGCATCGGCGGAGGCGGTGGATATTGTTGCGACGTCAAAAGGGGCCTCCGCGATGCAATTAATAAAGACCAAACACCTTAAAAGGGTGGCCCTGATAGCCGACTCGGTAGGCACGGTGAAAAATCCCGGCAACGACAGGAGCATGCTTGCGATCACGAAAGATGATTTACGCCGCTTTGGCGTCGACTGGGATGTGGATATCATAAAAGTATATGTGGGAAAAGAGGCCGGCGCCGAATTGCCGGAAGGCGTGATCAGGTCGCCGGTTGGCGATAGCGAAACAAAGTATACACTGCGCCTGTACGATTCCATAGCAGAGGCGAAGATGCGAGCGGCTCAAGCTCCGATTTCTTTAATGCCATTGACCAAAGACTTTGCTGGAAAAAATGTTACCAGGCTGGTCGGGCTTCACAATTTAATCATGCACACTCACTGGACAGAGGATGAATTTATGGCCGATCTCTGGCCGAAAGGATCTTATGGCAGGAGCGAGGACAGGATCTTCTGGGCGAAGTGGGAGCACAGTTTTGTAGCGGTAAGTAAGGATAACTATCCAGTCGGATACATTCTTGCCTATGAAAGGGCCGGTGGCGAAAATAAGTGCGTTCCGGACCTGTCTTTATATATTCACGGCATAGCCGTGGGCAAGAATTTCAGGAACATGGGTATAGGAAGGCGTCTGTTAGTCGAGGCTGCCCACAATTTAAAGGAAAATGGATTCTTAAGCAGTTGGAACTACCGGGGGCCTCCGCATATTTCGTTGCAGGTAAATGCCAATAATGTGGATGCCATACGATTGTACGAAGGCCTAGGCTTCAGGAGAGTAGGTTTTAAAAAATTGGATAATGGGGAAACGGACTATATTTATTTGGCGACAGCGGATGATGTTATTCGGATAGGGGCAAATACAAATTTAACTCCGAACCCGTCCCCGGCGCCGGATTCCACTCCGGAGATGGATGGAATGGAAAAGGGGTCAGGCACCTCTTCTGTAAAAGTTTTAGAAAGAGGGGTCAGGCGCCTTGAGTCAATAGTGGTAAAGGGTTCACAGCTCGCCCCGGCGGATACGGCGGCGATGCAGGTTGAGGCGATTGCCGTCAAGGCAGGCATGAAAATCGATCAAGTGGTCGATGGTCCGTTTATTTTCTATAAAAAGGTATGGGATGGATCCGGAGACCTTCTTACGCCGGATGAGCACAGGACGATCTTTGAATATCTTTGGGTGAACAGCGCGTCAGGGCTGCACCTGCCGGAAGGCTTAAAGGATCTGCCGGAAGGCCTGATAGATAAGCTCGTTGCCGCAAAACTGGCGTGGCAGATCCAGGGCATAATAAACCTGTCGTTAAGCGCTGACGATATGAACAGGATCATTGCGGACTGCCGGTTCGCCCCGGGTGAATCCGATATAAAGGCTTTTATATGGAGAATATTCTATTTAACGAATAATGGTATCGCAAACCGAGAGTATGATTTTGTGGATCCCCGTATAGCCAGCGTCATGTCAAGGGCAATAACCGGCGCAGGCCCCGCAGTGCGTGTGCTCGACCTGGGATGCGGCCCGAAGGGGACAACGTTGCGCGGACTTAAGAAGGCATACGGAGGCAGGATCGACGCGTACGGCGTGGATTTAGCTCTTGAAAAGGAAGAGGCGGCGGAAAACGGAAGCGGAGTTACTCTTCGTAATGCGGATATCCAGAATGAGCGCGGCCTTCCTTTTGATGACGGATATTTCGACTGCGTATACGAACTTGGCGTGCTCGAATACTATAGAGGTGCTGAGCTGGACGCTATATTAAAAGAAGTGGCCAGGATGGTGAAGCCCGGCGGGATTTTTATATTTAATACCGGGATGTCCGGTAAGTCGGCCCAGGGTATGGCTGCTCTCGAAGCCTTCGGCCCGGGCGCAGAGATCGAGGGTTCCGGCATGTGTGTTATCCGAAAAGCCTTAGAACCTGCCGGCGAAGATTCCGTCCCCGGCATGGATGCGGGGCCGGATTCGAAGGAAGTTCCCGAATCAAGGGTTATGGAACGCACGCCGTCGCGCGATCAATGGAGGATTGACCTCGAAAAATCGGTTGAGCTTGATATGCTGCACAGGCTTGTGGCCGGCGAGAAAGAAGGGTTCGTTGAGAAGATGTCCGATGGGCAAGGAGCGTGCGTGCTGCGTAACGGAAGGCTGGCATCGAGGCTGATGTTAAGGCCGGACCTCAAGGTTGAGATAGCCCGCAGCGACATACCTGGATCGATTGACCATACGTTTTTAATTGTAAAAATACGGCTGACCGGGAATAAATATCTTGTGGATATCTATCCGACAGGCGCTTTTATAATGGATACGCCGGTAGTCGTAATGCCGGAGCCGGAAGCGGTTAGTAAAAATTTTATATATGGGATATATAAAGTGCTTGGCGAAAATACCATCTGTGATATTGGCAAATATATCAAAATAGACCTTCTGTCAATCAGGCCGCTGAATATTCCAAAGAGTGAGTGGATAGGATATAAGGACACAGGGTCGATTGATCAGGGAGATCGACTCCCTGTCCTAGCTGAGCCTCAGCCAGAAAATTCCATGCCGGGGCCGGATATGGTCGCCCCGTTGGCCGTCGCCTCAATACTGCCGGATCCGCTGAGTCTCTTTCCGGTTGAAAGGATCGCCGGACTATTTCCGCCGGAGCAGGGGGCGTTTAGCGCGGCCGAGAAGCCGTATTTATCCGCGAGCCATGAAGATTATTTTGAATTCAGTGAGGCGGTTGCCGGCTCCATGCGCATTTTTTCCCTGTTAAGGGACGGGAAGCCGGCCGCGGAGCTTACCCTCTCCATCGTCGGACGGCAGGCCTACGTGCGCCCCTATCTCGAGGAACCCTACAGGATGTCCGGCATAGGGAGTTTCTGGTTTGATGATATGCTCGTGCCGTATCTGCAGGCTCATGGCGTTGAAGAGGTCACCGTATTCTGGACGTGCGCTAACGATAATATAGGCGCCTATGACAATTTTCTGATTAAGCGCGGTTTCAAGATAGCCAAAAGGTTTAAGATGTACGATGAGCTGATACTCTCAGAAGCCGTTAAAACGATTGGACAAAATGAGGGACAGCGCCCTATTTCGGCCGGGCTCCCGGAGCGCCCGGAAAATTCCATGTCGGGGATGGAAACGACCCCAGGCGCAGCGCCTGTAGCGCCCGCGCCGGGCCTCGCGGCGGCAACTATGCCCCGTTCGAAAGGCGCGCCGGAAGCGCTCCTCAGGGATATGCGCGCGGCACTGGCTTACAGCGATAACCGAAAGACGTTTAAGGAGTTGATCTCCCTTGCCATCGAATCAAATATAAGGGGAGGCAAAAATCATTCAAAGAACACCATAAGTAAAGAGCTCATATTTTTAAGGAACGCCAATCTTGTTCTCGGCGGCCGGAAGGGCTACTACCTTGTCGATTGGATAAGGGGGCTTGATGGTGAGCAGTTTGAGGAGTTTTTGAGAAATAACCCGGGCCTAAGAGATCCCTCGCCGGCGAAAGAGGACCTTGCTTCTATTCAGATGAACGCAGCCGCGCACACCGCGCAAGGCCTACGACTTAACACGCCGCCGGCAGCAAGCGGCCCTAAAGAAGAGGCTTTTGAACGACTGCAGTCCGCCGCGCGCCTGCAACCGGTGCTGAGATTCCAGCCAAGGCAGAACAGGGTGATGCTGGGGTTCAATCTCGGTTTTAAAGACTTCATCAGTAACAGGGTAGCGCCGGTAAGTATTATCAAGAACAGGGTAGAAAGCCCCGATCTATTTGCGATCGTGGATGATCTTGACCCGTTGAATTACATCGTGCTCAAAACAGAAAAATTAGTAGGCGGTAATTTAAAACTCACGGTAGTAGGCGACGATAACGATAACGCCGTAGTGGATCCGCGCCACAATGAAAGCCCTTATCAGCTGGAGCGCTTAAAGGCCGGTGGTAAATTCTGCGACAGGCTTGCCAACAGGCCCGCCGAGGCCCGTAAAGTGGATCGCGTCATGAGGACAGGTAAAAGCAAAGGATTGTATTACAGTCATACCTCATTTGTTGGGCCTACAGCAAGCAAAGCCGGCATCTCCGTGAACCTTATTCCTGTAACCGACGAAAGCCAGGATCGACAGTGGCTTGTCCCCGGCGAGAATTATGAGTCTGAACTAAAAGGCAAAGAGGTCCTGCTCTGCCTCGTCGACCTTAAGAGGGAAGGGCTCGCGAAGCCTTCCGCGATGCCGAGCTTCGCCCAAATAGCGGCGTCGGGAGGCGAGTTTATAGCGTATCCGGCGGAAGGCTGGTCACCCCACGAATGGCTCAGGATAAAACAGGGGGATTCGTATGAGTATTTCCGCAACATAGGACTTCTTTCCGAGGTCGGGACAGCATTCGTGGTATATAGAAGGATCGGTGCCCGAGACCGCATAACGGCGATCCATATCCCGCCCGATAGAAGGACGTTCACCATAGAGGGCATCGAGATGGACGGTAAGCCGTTGGTCTTTGAAGCCGGGCACCTGCATATGGGAGCGCTATTATACCTATTGACGAATGATGATCCGGCAGAACTTGGCAGGCTTGGACCTAGTATAAGATCAAGGATCAAAATAGCGCCTTCGCTTATGACACTGGTCCCTACCTTAGATAAGATGATCTCGATGGGCCTTGCGAATATTCCGACCGCATGGCGCGAAGAGATAGTCGGCGGCAGGAGGAACTGGAATCTCGGATACTACAGGACGATACACTGGGCCTCGCGCTGGGGGCACGAACAGCGGCTGAGGACGATGGTAACTAATTTATCCGATGTCCGGCGGGGGATGGAAAAGAATATACCTCCCGCACCGGAGGTGGATGCGGGGCCGGATTCGAAGGAAGTTCCCGAATCAAGGGTTATGGAACGCACGCCGTCGCGCGATCACTGGAGAATAGACCTCGAAAAGTCGGTTGAAGCGGCTTCTAATCAGATGACAGGGGCTCAGACAAGGCATGCCTCGAAATTTATAACTCTATCCGAGGTTGCGGCGGTGATAGATGGGATCGATCCGGACGGCAATATATTCAACGCGTCGACCCGGAAACTGCTGGCCGAAAAGATAGCCGGTATGAATCTTGAAAAAGGCAAACGTGCTTTGGTGGGAGGGCCCGGATCCCTGGACTACCTTCCCGTGATACTTGCCAAGCTCGGTATATATACGAGCGTTATAGATACAGATGATGTGGCTCTGCGCAGGCAGTTGGTTGTATACCGGACGCATGGCGTACAGGACGTTATAAAAACATATAGTTCTTTCCCGGCGATGGGCGAGGCTAGATTTGATTATGTTTTTATGCTTGCGATGCTGCATTGTACGGCAAATTATAGCAGAGACGTCATGGAGTACATCAGGTTGCTGTATAGTCAATCCGAAGACGTCCGGCAGCTCGGTGACGCCCTGATATTGGAATCGTTCGCGCTGACTATGAAACCCTTCATGGAAAGCTTAGATCTTGCCTCAGGCAGGATCTTTATAAACGATGTCGTCGGCGGTATTACTATCCGGTATATCGAGCGGGCGGCTTATTATTGCGCGGAGACACTCGGTGTTACGATAGATCCACAATCTGTCAATATAGACGATCTGAATGCAAGTTATACCAATAATACGGAGTCCAGAAAAGGATTCGTTTACAGCGTTACGCCTCAGAATATTGTAACCCATGTTGCGCCTCTCCCTAATTCCACACCGGGGGTGGATGCAGATCATAGGGAGGCGGTGTTTCGTCTCGACCTTCCGGCCGGTACCGATATAGAAGATGAGCGTAAGGCCTCGGATAAGATAAATGATTTTATAATGGCCAATAGGGTTGTCTTGACGGAAATAGAAATTTCTGTCGAAGATATTTTGAATGAACTTGCATCCAATGTAATGGAGCATGGTAAGGGCGGGGTTATAGAGATCTATATAGCTGACGGTCGGCTAACGATAATAGCTAACGACAACGGGCCGGGGCTTCCAGCCACTCCGAATGAATTGACTGACAGGAGTTTAGCCGCGCATAAGAGGACTCGTGAAAATCCTGCAGGAGGAAGCTCTAAAGAAACCGCCGATCCGGGATCAGACCGAGGATATTGTTTTTCGAGGATAGCGCTCGATCCGGATCTTGTAACTATAGAATACGGCGGGCGGAGATTTGTAATGAATAATTCCGGCCAGTCCGCGCGGTTTACGGAAGGTGGAGCTACAGATGTTACAAGCGGCACGCGATTTATGCTGGAGTTTTTGCTCCGCCCCGCAAAAGTTTCTATGCCGGAAACCGGAACAGTTTCTAAAACTACTCCGAATATAACGGCGCCGGATTCCACTCCGGGGATGGATGGGGTGAAAAAGGGGTCAGGCACCTCTTCTGCAAAAGTTTTAGAAAGAGGGGTCATAGAAAGAGGGGTCGAAAGAGGGGTCAGGCACCTTGATGCGCCATCTGCTGCCGGTGAAGGCGGGCCGCGGCCGGAAACGGCAGACGGCGAGACGGTCGCGTCCCCGCGGAAATCGGCCGCGCAACCAATTACACCCGAAATTCAATGGCCGAAAGAGCCAAGCGGAGATAAAGCTGATCCGGCCGACAATCTGAAAGACGAAATAATATATCTCATTCGTCTTCTGAAGATACTGAACTACTTTGATGATGCATCTGTATTTGTTATAAGACATGGTTTTAGCACCTGGTTTAATTTTGGCGACATTGCCCACGGTCTTAAAAATCACATAGATCAAATGCGCATGAACTTAGACAATGACAGATCTCGTGTAAGAGAATTAGCGGCAGAGTTCAAGAAGGATATTGCATTTCTTGAAATGATCGCAGCCGACATAAAAAGTGGAGATATTGATAAATATGCGGAAAAACTGACCCGCGGCGGCACAGAGGCGGATCCGGTGCCGCATGAGAGCGCCTTGGGGTATCTCTGCAAAATAGCATTTTCCAAAAAACATGATCGAAGCAAAAAAGAAGAGGTCTTCTTCGAAATCGTCAAACGGATCGACGAAGCAGTCTCTGACATAAACAGAATAGCCCAAACTATTGAAGTAGTGAATACAGGTACAGAATCAGCTTTGAACCCGTCCCCGGCGCGCGATGTTATCCAGCCGTTCGCGGCCGCCGATTCCGAGTGCCGCATAGACTTGGAGACGCGTCCGATAGCAGATGATGAGCGCATATTGCTCTCCGAAAGCCTGTTTACGGACGGTACAGATAGGCAGGAGCTCGATAAAATAATCCTGGCTCTTGCGCCCATATTGAATAAGCCGGGCAGCCATATTGAGATATTGAACGAGAAGGATATTATGAAGCGCGTTACGAACGACGGTCCGGATAAACCCTCGAAAGACAAGGTGGCGGCGATATTGTCGCAGGAAGATAAAGCTAAAAACCGCTACTGGAGCGATCCGGGTAAATGGGAGTCGATAAAAGCGACGGTTCTATTTACGGAAAATAAACTTACAGGAGCCAATTATCTGTACCTTACGGGACTTATAGGTTTTACCCGTGCGGTCATGGCCCAGGACCGTGATAAAGTCGCCAGATATTATAAACTTCTTACCGGTACCGAGCTTAGCGGGGATGTTCTTAAATTGTTAGATATAGCCGGTTCCAACAATACGATACCATTTGCGCTAAAGCTGATCCTGAAATTCAGGCCCATAGAGAGAATCGATCCAGCCAGATTTGACGCGATGCGTATCGCGATGGAAAACTTGCTGATATCAGCGTAAAATGCTTTGTCTGATTAGATTTAACGCGGCTTGTGACGCCTGAAATTTGATCTCTTCCCGCGAACCGCGAAAACGGAGCTCCTTCGCTACACATTTCTTATCGGTAACGAGGGCTATGTATATCAGGCCTACGGGTTTCTTCTTCGTCCCGCCGGTCGGGCCGGCTATGCCGGTTATCGATACGCCTATATCGGCGCACGCGTAGTGTTTTATGGCGCGGGCCATCTCTATTGCGACGGGCGCTGATACGGCGCCGTGAAGCTTTAACGTTTTATGCGATACTCCGAGGAAACTCTCCTTGGCTTCATTAGCATAGACGATCATTCCCGCCTTGAAAGACTTCGAAGATCCGCTTACATTGGTGATCCTGCTGGATAGAAGCCCGCCCGTGCATGATTCGGCAGTTGCTATAGTAAGCCGTTTCTTTATGAGCAGGCCGACGACCACGCTCTCAAGAGTGTCGGTATCATATCCGAATATGTGATCTTTCAGGCGCAAGTGTATCTTTTTTTCGACCTTAGCGATGTTCCTATCGGCTTCCAACGCCGTCCTGGCTTTAGCCATTATCTTCAGGTCGACCTGTCCCAGTTTCGCGTATATGCCTACCGTAGTAGGAGGCTTCAGGCTCAGAATATCACGTACTTTTCCGTCGATCTGCGATTCCGCACCTCCCGCCGTCTTTATAGTCCTGGACTTAATCACGAAGCCGTCCGACATTTTCTTTATAATGGGGAGGATGTCACGCTCGAACATCGGGATTATCTCGCGTGGCGGGCCGGGCAGGCAGATTATCTTCTTGGAAAAGTATTCTGCTATGAGCCCAGGCGCGGTACCGACCCTGTTGCGGACCCACCTGACGCCTTTGGGGATATAAGCCTGCCGGATACTTTCCTTCGGAAACGGGACATTCTTCGACCTGAAGTAGTCTTTGACGTCCTTCAATATGGTTTTGTTCAGTACGAGATCGCTGCCTATAAGCCGCGCGATCGTTGCGATCGTTATGTCGTCCACGGTCGGCCCCAGCCCGCCGCTGGTTAAAACAAGGTCCGAGCGGCCGAGCGAACGCATGATGGCGGCGGCCAGGCGCGATGGATTGTCGCCTACGGTAGTGTGTCGGTAGACGTCGATGCCGGCCCCGGCAAGCTTCTCCGAAAGGAAAGCGGCGTTAGTGTTGACGACGTCTCCCATGAGGAGCTCCGTGCCTATCGATATGATCTCGGCGTTCATGCTGACATTATATACCCCGCTTCGCAGAGGGTCAATAGACTCTCTAACTAAATTTTCCGGGTCCTGCACCGAAATTTCCTCTGTGAAATTTCGGTACTTGTCGTTCGACATATCCCGGATTTTTTAGCAATAAAAATCCGGGGTGCCGCGGGGGTGCCTTTCGGTCCTCCGCGCAAGATATGGGGTTCATTATAGGTAAGCCTAAACTCGTGTTATGTCTGTATGCCCACAGGACCATCTAGCGTTCAATCCATATTAGCGGTATTTCAATCATGGTCCTAAGATGTGGGCACCCCCATCCCATATCTTGCTTGTGCGGTCCTCAAGGCACGCCCCGCGTCACCCGGAAAATTTCTCTTGGACTCCCTTTGGAAAAGCAGCCTCACTTTTCGTTTGGCTGCTTTTCCGCCAATGAGAGAGCTGATAGAGGCGTGTCTTCGGGATATTGCCGAAGTGGAGCCTTTTAATTCACGCTAAAAGTGTTGATGGTGGCGGTAACGCAAAAGCATATACTATCTGCGAGTGAAAGATTTTTGCAACCCGTCACTTATGCTCGAATGGTGCAAATTTATTTTAAAAAAATTTGCAATAATTTTGCCTGTTTTGCCGTCTTATATATGGGGAGCAAAAACGCCTATAAAGGCAGAAAGGTGCAAACATGAAGGATTTAATACCCCAGGAGGTTATTGAAAGAAAGATTTATTTGATCAGGGGTAAAAAGGTAATGTTGGATAGGGATTTGGCAAAATTGTATGGTGTACCAACCAGGCGGCTAAAAGAACAGGTTAAGCGCAATATGAAGAGGTTCCCGGAAGATTTTATGTTTGAATTAACTATGGAAGAGCTTGAAATCTTGAGGTCGCAAATTGCGACCTCAAGATGGGGTGGTGAAAGATACCTTCCATATGTTTTTATGGAACAAGGCGTTGCGATGCTTTCTAGTGTACTTAATAGCGAGCGTGCTATTGAGGTCAACATAGCCATTATGCGGACGTTTGTACGATTGAGAGAAATCCTACTTAAGCATAAGGATCTCGCCGCTAAGATTGCGGCTCTTGAGCTCAAGTATAAGAATCATGATATGAGGTTTTCGGAATATGATAAGCACATAATGGCGATTTTTGAAGCAATTAAAAAGCTTATGGCGCCGCCACCTGAAAAGCCGCGCCGTATAATAGGTTTTAAGCGGGAATAAGAGGGTAATCAGCCGTCTTATATATGGGGACAAAAACGCTTTACAGGAAGGAGGCTCGGAATGTATAATATAGTTCCCTAAGTGATATAATAGTAACAATTACGTAATGTCAACCATAAGGAGAATCGCGATGGTAAAGCAGAAAACGAAGGAAAAAGACGATGCGGTTAAGGAAAGAGACGAGTCGCAGACGGTCAAGTCAAAGGCGCTGGATACGGCTCTTGAACACATAGAGAAGAAGTTCGGCAAGGGCTCGATAATGACGCTCGGCCAGGACTTCAAGGTCGACGTACCGGCCATACCTACGGGTTCGGTTACTCTCGACGTGGCTCTCGGCGTAGGCGGTGTGCCGAGGGGCAGGGTCATCGAAATATTCGGGCCCGAATCGAGCGGAAAGACGACTCTCACCTTGAGTATAATCGCCAATGCGCAGAGACTGGGCGGTTCGGCGGCCTTTATAGACGCCGAGCACGCCTTTGATCCCGGGTATGCCAAGAAGATAGGCGTCGATCTGGACAAGCTCCTCATGTCGCAGCCGGATACCGGAGAGCAGGCCCTGGAGATAGTGGAGACGCTTGTAAAGTCCAACGCGATAGATGTTATCGTAGTAGATTCTGTAGCGGCGCTTACTCCGAAGGCCGAGATCGACGGCGAGATGGGGCAGTCCCACATGGGTCTGCAGGCGCGCCTTATGAGCCAAGCCCTTCGCAAGCTGTCGGGGGCTATATCCAAATCGAAGACCTGTGTAATATTCATAAACCAGATACGGGAAAAGATAGGAGTCATGTTCGGGAACCCCGAGACGACGACGGGCGGCAGGGCGCTTAAGTTCTACGCGTCGGTCAGGATAGACCTGCGCCGCATAGCCTCCCTGAAGAAGGGCGAAGAGGTCGTCGGTAACCGCGTCCGCTCCTCGGTCGTGAAGAATAAGGTGGCTGCGCCTTTCAGGAAGGCGGAATTCGACATAATGTACGACGAGGGGATCTCGAAGGCCGGGAGCATACTCGATATGGGCGAGATTACGGGGGTCCTCGGTAAGAGCGGATCCTGGGTACTCTACGGCGACGAGAAACTCGGCCAGGGCAAAGAGAATGCCAGGGTTTATCTGAAAGATAATCCCAGCGTAATGGCCAAGATAGAGAAGGAAGTCCTGGAGAAGGCGTTTAGTAAGTTATCCCCTTCGCCGGAGGCTTCGCACTAAGTTATAAGGTGAGAGGGCTTATTGGAAAAAGATAAAGTCAGGAACAAAGCCCTTAATAACGCCTATATGCTTCTGCGCATACGCCCAAGGAGCGAGCAGGAAGTACGCGACAGGCTTAAATCCAAAGGTTACGGCCCTGACCTTACGGATGAAATTGTCGGAGTCCTCAAGAAGACGGGAGAGATAGACGACGTTAAGTTCGCCGCCTTCTGGGTGGAGTCGCGCATGCATCAGAATCCCGCCGGCGACGTGGTGCTTAAGCATGAGCTGAAACATAAGGGTGTAGAAGCCGGCGTAATTGACGAAGCCCTTAAACACAAGGCCGACAACTACGACG
>CAZYZC010000011.1:0-15080 GCA_964650985.1 uncultured Planctomycetia bacterium
CCATCTCTTCGTGAAGATAATTCGGGGTATCGATGAATACGACGTCGACGTCTTTGCGCTTTACAACCTTCTTCCAGTCCTTCTCTATCTCCACTCCGTGAAGTTCAAACTTATCCTTAAGGGCCTTCGCCTTGGCCAAATCTATATCGCACAGGACCTTCACTTCTACTTTATCTTTGTAATTGACCAGGTTCGGCAGGCTCGCCCTCTCGGCGATCTTCCCGCAACCTATGACTGCAACTCGGACTGCCATTCCCCATTCCTCCTTATGTTATAGGTAGACTTTCGCTCTACGCTTCGACGACTCATAGATCGCCCAGACAAGCTCCTGAGTCTTAAGCGCGTCCTCGCCGGTTACGGCCGGCTTCCGTCCTGCCCGGAGAGAATCGTAGTAATCTTTGATCTGGTTATAATGGCAATATCCCCAGTAGCTCTTTACGCCGCCGCCGTAATTGATATATTCGTTCTTCTTCGGTTCGGCCTTTTCGGACCTGCCTTTAAAATACCGGATCCTGGCCGAATCCTTGACTATGTTTACCCGGGCTTTTCCACAATCTATCTCTATCTCCGGATCGTCATCGTATGAGTAGTAATTTATAAGGTAAAAACAGGCGTAGAAGCCGCTCTTGAATCTGATCACGCCTTCGGCTGAATCTTCTACATTTATAAAGGAGTGGGAGCGGGTAGCTACCTTGGATTCGACGTAATCGATCTCACTCGGTGACAGCCACCTTAATATATCCAGATAGTGTATCGCCTGGTCTATGACTACGCCTCCGCCTTCCTTGTCCTTACGGCCTTTCCAATCGCTCTTCTTATAATAACTATCTGGCTTACAATATGAAAGGACGAGCTTCGCCGACTTCATCTTACCTAAGGAACCGTCCTTTACCCTCTTCTTCACCAGGACGGATCCCGGATTGAACCTGTTCTGGGATATGACGCCAAAGGTTATGCCGGCCTTCTTTGCCGCGGCAACTTCTCTTTTGGCGTCGGACGGGTTCAAAGCCATCGGCTTTTCTGTCAATACGTTTATACCACGCCTTGCGGCTTCCAGGATCATCGGCGCGTGAAGGTAGTGAGGGGTGCATATATGGACGGCGTCAAGTGATTCGGAAGAGAACATCTCTTTGTAGTCGCTGTAGGCGTTACATCTATAGCGGCGGGCTTTGTCCGCGGCTCGTGATTGTTTTATATCGCAGACCGCGGCTATCTTTACCCCGGGGATCCTCTTTAAGGACTCCGCGTGCATGGGAAATATCGTGCCGCAACCGATTATACTTATTTTTAGAGTATTCATGGAAAGACTAGGTTATCATGAGCGAATTATACCGTCAAGGGTAAAAACCCTATGTCAACACCGGGTGTTGACATACAATTCTTTTTGATTACGCCTTATAGAGGAATTCGAGGAGCCTGTTGTTCAGATGCTGGAGCTCTTCGCCGTCCTTGGCTACGGCAGGTTCAAGGTTGAATGTTATGATACCGGCCAAGGCTTCCGGATCGTTGATATATTTTAAGATGTCGCCCTCTTTTCCGGTAAACGGCGTACCGGTGAGCATTTTGTATAATCTCGCCAGGGTCCCCGTATCGCTGCGGTAGAGCGCCCTCAATGCCGCCCATATTCCCTCTATCTGTCTGAAACCGTAGGCCCCTCCGTCGTCACCTGTAAAGACGAGCGCTTTCACGTCTCTAGGCAAAAGCACCAGGTCCTCCTTACACTGTACGGCGGCAAGGACTATATTCTGAGGCTCGGCGCAAAGTCCGGCTGTCATATCCTTCATATCCTTGCGCTTAACTATCTTTATCCTCTCCCGCATCTTCAGGTCTTCGGTCTCGCGGGCCAATTTCTGCATATGGCCGATCATTGTCCCCGGTATGAGCTCCTCGGCTATCACGTGATACAGGACCTTGCCGGGGTCAACAGCCGGGAGGAGCCGTGGGTCCATATTGATCCCGTGGATGGCTTCCATGTCTCTCAAGACTCCGGCCGAAGACGTATCGGCGGTTCTCGGCGTGAATGCGACGAGCTCGCGCTCATAGGTCATAGCTGAACGCACTATGCCCCGACCGGCCTTTTCGGCCTCCGCTGCAGTCATGCCCATATCGATCAATTCTTTGGAAGCGGCGCCCTGGACAGCGCTCATAAATAGATCATTCCCGTCCTCATTCATAACGCCCTTACCCAGATTCTCCGAGACGCTCGACACCAGCACCAGGTTATATATGAAAGGTTCCCTTCTGTACGCGTACTGGAACGCCGCTATACCGCGGCCGATCTCTTCGCCAGTCTGCTTGATAAGCTCTACCGCGAGAACATCCCGGTTCATCGCAGCCTGCGTTATCTCCTTTATGCCAAATTTGCCGCCTGAGGCTTCCTTGAACCTCCTATCGAGGTTCGAACCGCCGTTACGGTCCTCAAAATCCATTTCACCGGGTACGAATTTCGGGTGATCGCCAAGCGTCTCTAATCCGGTATAACGGTAATGCCAGACGCCATCGGCATCAGCCTTAGCTACGAGATTATGCCCGAGTTCTCTTATCTCATTCTTAGCTCCGAAATATGCCTGGCCGTCCCTGGCAACGGTTATATTGACGCCGGTGCCCAATATCATTATGCCGCCGGAGGGCTTACCGGCCAGAAGGCCCTTAGGGCTCATCTCGCCTAAAAGAGCGGCTTTTGAATCGTTATACATTGTAACCGTTATATCTCTGCCGAAACGCGTCTTAAGGAGAGTTTCTAATTTTGCTTTTAGAGGATAGTGGTCAAACGGCAGATTCGGCGCTTTGAACGGCGTGCCTACTATACCGGCGTCTTCGTCTATCGGGCCTGCGAAGGCTATACCGACGCCGTTAATATTTCCAGCATTCACATCGCCATTATCAACAAACGACGCCACCTGTCTTAATATCGCCTCGCTTATATTATCGGCTGTCGCATCATTGCCGTAAACTTCGCGCCATTGGATATTTTTAGCCATGGCCTTAACTTCGCCCTCGTCGTTAACGACGCCTGCGCCGACTTTTGTGCCGCCCAGACTTATCGATATATTAACAGGCCTGCCGGGTTTCTTCATTACGACGGCCTTCCCATCCTTCAATATAATGTCAAAACCATTATATTCGGGATAACTGCGTATCGCTCTAACCATCTCATCAAATTTTTCGAAGACGCGAAGTGAATCCAGATCTATGGCCTTTGCCGCATACCCATCCGCCTCTCTTTTAACCACAGCATTGGCGGGCTTAGGATCATCTATAAATAGCCCTCCTTTTCCTTCTTCATAGGTCGCGTTCCAAAGCTCCAGATAAGCCTGAAGCACCGAAAATACCGCCGAGCGCCTGTAATCAGAGGAAAGTTCTTTCTGTAATTCAACTTCAAGATCATCGCCCTCCACAAATTCCCTGAATAGGATATGTATGTCGTTCTTCACCATCTCTATGTCATTCAGATAGCTGGTATCGTAGCCTCCTCTAGAACGAACGAGTCTCGGACGGAAATCACGGATCCATCTCTGGGCATATATCTTTGGCACGACGGATGAATGCGCCACCGCAAGCACATTCCACCCGTTCATCACATTTTCTATTTCCGCTTCGCTATAACCGAACCCTATCGGGTTTTGCCTGATCAGTGCTATAGCAAAACGTTCCGATATTCCGCTTTTGAGGCGGCATGTTGCCATAAAAACATTTTTATTGACGCCCTTGTTGACCCAGGAAATATCGATAGCAGCGATGGCGGCTCTTGATATCCGAATGCCGGTTTTTGAATAAAAAGCTTCTGTGACAAGACCGGGGTCATCGATCATCTGGCGCTGAATGAAGAGAAGATCTTCTTCGATATGCTCTGTCTCAGAAATAACGATGTTCCGGTCAAGCCGCTCAAATCTTATCTTGCCGCGCTCGGCAACATCCGTAAGGATATTAATGGCAAGCTGTCTCAAAACTAGGCTCTTGTAATACATAAACCGTTCGAGCATCTTTATACCGCGTTCTGTAATGCCTGCCGCGCCCTCGCCTCTGGCCTTCCGCATCAAGCTTTTTACCACGCCTGCCGACACAGGAACATTATCCAAACGCTCGCGGTCTCTTGCCTCGTATGTTATCGCAGGAAGTATCAGGAATGAAGAAAGGGTATTATAAAGAACCGGGTATTCTGTATTAAACCGGGAATCCAGCAATATCATGTCGATCATGCTTCTTGAAAGGCCCATCTCGATAATCAGCCCGTTCTTATCGCGGACTTTATGATCGATCATCGATATGCGGTCATGGTTTTCATCAAGATATATTTTGATAACGGCCCTGTCCCATTGTTTCTCACCCCTATCGATATCGGAATATTTTTTAAATATGGGCTGCTTCGCCATCGCTCCTTCCATAACGATCGTTATGGCGTTATCTTTTTTGACAAGGTCAGCTTCGCCTTCCCTGTTATGATAGTAGACAAATATGGTTCCTTCGTACTTGCCCAGTGGATCATAAACATTTTCATGTTTTATGATTCTATATTCGTCGGCAGCGTCTTCCTTTACCACGATACCGACGGCGCTGCCTAAATAATAATGCAACCTATACTGCGGGTCGCTAAGGGGGTTCACGCCTTTACTCGCGGCATACTCTTCGATAGTGGGGGCGTTCCTTACAAGATCCGCCAAAGATACCGACCCGAAGTCCGGTAACGTTACCCTTGTAAATGACTCTCTCGCCTCTACATTCTTCAACAATTCCTTTACCAGCTCGAGACGCGCGCGGTAATCTTCATCGGTGCCATGCCCCCGGCCGTTGAGATGTTCGAGCTCATCATCATCAAGTATGGATTTACGTATACGATCGGCGCTCCTCTGCATCAAGCGCCTCAACAGCTTTTCACCGATATAAACTACTCCGTCGCGCTCTCCGGCATGCGCTATATTAGAATGCTCAACATCGTCTTTCCAGCCGATGGCTGACTCACCGAGCACGATCCTAAATTTGACCGCTTTGCCATTAGCCGGATGTTCCTCTATATAACGCTTAAATGTCGCAGCCTCCTCGGTGTTGAATATCTTCGATGCCTCGACCGGCGGGCCGCGGTATTTATTGGGGTCCGTTACACCGGGTTCATATCCATTGACGTAATTCACCGCGTACGCCTTAAGTCCGCTTTCTTCGAGCGATATCTCTACCATTTTCCCTTCGGCGATGAGCTTCGAGATCAGCGGGTTCGATTCGGGCGCGGACGCGCCTTTTAAGTCTTTTGTCTGCGTCAACGCTGCCGGATTCGACGCGGCCTGAGCGGTAACCGCGTTCTTACCCGCAACCGTCTGGTTGAACTGCCGCAGATATTCGGCGCCGGTAGGAAGAGCCTCGAGGACCCTGCTCAGCCTGTATGAAGTCTCCATATACTTCGCGAATTTTTCTTCGGGCATATCGAGTGCGCGCTTCATTACAGCCAGGTACGCCGCCCGTATTTTTGCGCGCAGAGGCGTGTCATTATTTACAAGCCCGTTCTTAATGTCATCTTCCGTCACTACCACGTCCGGTATGAGCGTATTCCCTTCCCCTTCAATATCAAAATTAAGCTTGATACCCTGAGCTACAAGGATGCCTTCGCCATCCGGCCACGGCGGCGCTACGACAAGCGCTCCGCAAGAAGCAAAGTTCGTCTCTGAGAAACCTGCGGCTTCGGTATGCGGATCGGAATCTACAACTCCGACGTTCGCAGCCGCGAAGAGAGCGCGTTGATCGGCAAGCGTGAACCTCGGCGCGAAGACCAGCTTACCCATATACCCTTGCCTTTTTAAATGTTCCACCAGCTCTTTTAATTCCTCGGCAAGCTTCCGGCTTTCCGGATAATTCTGGACATTGGCATATATGACCACCTGTTTTCCTTCCTTTACCAGAGCCTCTATGTTCTCATCACAAAAAGCGCGCCTCCGGCCAACCTTTTCCGGAGCCAGGCGACCGGTATATATTACAACTTTCTGGTCGGGATTGAGTATTGAGCTATCCGCTTCCGGCTTGGACGTATAGAACTGACCCGGTCTCAGCGAGACGCGGCGCTTCGCTTCGCGCTTTGCCTTCAGTATCTGCGCGGGCGTCGGATGTTCCAGATCTACTGTTTCTCCGGGAAATATCGACCTGTCGCTCAGTATAGAGCGGAACGCCGAAGATGTCCTTGCGCGGGAATCTCCGTTCGTTACCGCTCTCAAGTCCAGCCCCGTCCATTCATCGTATATGCGGACATCGTTCATATGTTTACGCGCGACGGCGCCTGTCCAATCCGCTGTGCGAAGGCCGGCAGAGGTGAGATCATAGACCTCTTCCCAATTTGACCCGCGGTTGCTCTTAAAGTATTTTTCCCAATACTGCTCGGGGACATGAAGCGTTCGTAATCTGGCCTGCCCGTCCTTACCGCTTCGCGCCTCACGGTTAAAATAGGTATGGGTGGTAAACGCTTTTATAGTCGCATTTATGACCGGGTTATCGGCGTATCGTTTAGTTACGCCGTTTTCCTGGTATGTGGCAAACATAGCATAGATCCATACTAAGGAGAACTGCGCGTCGTTGCCGTGGAATATAGGCGCTTTCCAGGCGCCACCCTTTACGACCATCTCCTTCTCTTCCTGCCTTCGATAAAGCTCAAGCGAAGCGCGGCACATGAATTCTGTGAACTGCTCCCATGTCGGAAGCTGCGGATTCGTGCCGTCATCATTATAGTTATATAGAGAGTGGGTAAAAAACCCGTCCTTATCCGATATCAGGTAAACGGTAATACCAAGATCATTCTTCCCGCGTTTTACTATAGCCTCTGTAACGCGGTCGCCTATGACGACGGGGAACCTTTCAACTTCTTCGAGCTCGGTGACTATAGGGTTGGCCATGACCTCTGTGGAACGGTAGTCCATAGGCGTCCAGTCGCCCGTCGCGTTTCTACGCCAATGATATCCCGGTTCTATTTGCCGCAGCTGGCTACTGTAAGGACCAAGTAATTTATATTCGGCCTCGCCGTGATATTGCATGACTCGCCCCAAGCCGCCGCCCGGGTACCATATTTCAGACGATGCCTGATAAATATTTCTTCCTACAAGTTCAGGTGCCTGTTCCTCAAGCCAATTTTCAAAGTCTCCTTTACCGAGCATCAGCAGTATCGTATCGGATATGGCAAGCCTCTTTATCTTTGGATTCGATTTTAGGACCGAAACCAATAGGTCCCTCTCTTTATCGTCAAGCAAGGTCACGGCCCGAAGAAGCGGATATCTGCTTTCAACCGGATACTTATGGCGGAACCCCGCGACCGACGCGTCATTACAGACGATGAGAAAGTCCGCCAGTTTCTTATAAGACCTTTCGGGATGCTTAAGCGCATCCTTCAGCTTTATAAGAATCGGCTTCCAGTCATCTTTCCACATCTCCTCCGGTATAGGGCTGTGCCGCTTCTTCCAGTCGACGATGGCGCGCTTAAGAAGGTTCTTAGGATGATTTTCCAACTCCAGCGGAGTCATCCATTGGATGGCGGCCTGTTCGACATCGTTTAAATCCCAGAAAAGCATTGCCTGCAGGCGCAGGGCGGTGTAGTGTATCGTGCTCTCCCCTTCGATGTCCTCATCGACAGACCCGGAAGACATTACAGCCTGGTAAAGTTCATGCAGAAGCGCTTCGCGGGCAAAAGCGTTCAAAGGATCTTTTGGGTCAAAAAATTCCCTGCCGAGGCCTATGGCATTTTTAATGCCGAATCCCAAATAGTATTTCTGCGTGTCGTCATAAAGCGAATTTATTACCCCCATCTCTTTATTATTATTGGCGCCGCTTTTGAATTCCTTTATTCCGGTAAGGAGACGGTCCCTCAAGCTGGACGGGGAACGCTTGTCAACTATCGCTTCGAGGTCATCCATAACGCGATTGAATTCCTCGGATCTTAAGGGTCTGATGCCCGACAACTGTTCCGCCGTAAACCCGTGTCCGATGAGCGGCTCGGGGTCGACCGAAATCTTGGAGAATTTTTCAGGCTCGACTACCGTCAGGCCAAGGCTTTCGGACGTCTTCCTAGATGCGGACTTAACTTTAAATGCATCATCATATCGCAATATAGACTTCTTTATGCGATCTATAACCCATTTTTCAGGATCATCTATTTTGGCAATTCTCGCCCTGGCATACAATATTTGTTTGGCGGAACGAACCTGCTCATCCTCTTGAACATAACGGCCGCAGCTTAATACTATCTCCCTCTGCTGTTCAGCCGAAGCTCTCGATATGGAAATAACGTTTGGAAACCAGCGCCTCCACCTGTCGGTCTTGTCTAATGCCGCCTTTACAGCTTCGACAAATGTATTCGTATCTGAATTTTGGATTCTGGCAAGGACTTGGCTCTCAAGGTCTGCCAGGGCCTCATACTCTATCTTAGAAAACTCCGGACCGACGTTTACTCCGAGTATACCGCTCGCTGGTATCATTTCCAGCTGCTTATTATCCAAGTAATCCGTATAGTGCTGCTTTAAGCCTAACCCGTAATGCTTGGCTATTACGGAAAATTTGGCGACACGATCGAGGTCGAGCCGTCCGGTCTGGTGAGCGCCCTGTAGGTTTGTGCCGGTATTCACTACGAGGAATATGATATTCTTTTTTACATAATCCAGATCTTTTAGTTCGAGGGCCGCGAATAGAGCCTTTAGATAGCTCTCGACTTCCTCCGGAGAGGTCAGCCCCGATCCGGGTTCATCGCACCCGATCTCATAAGCTATAGGATCGATACCCTTTAAAACTCTGTGGGCTTCGCAATCGGCGATAAGCTCAATGGTCCGTTCCACCATTTTATCTATGGGAGGGCCCCTCTCGGTCATGGGATCGAGCGTAACATCAATGTGCAATATATCAAACCCTTCCTCCATATCGGTATAATAAGTGCGCTTAGCGTTAGCCATGGCCCTTGATAAGGAAAGGTCAATATCCTGCGGCCTCTGCCATGGCCCCCCATGGTCCCTTTCAACGAATATCGGGCCGGCATATCCCGTCTCATCGGCCGTTTTACGTAATATTCTCATAAAAGCTTTTTGGGACCATCCTGTGTAAGAACCTTCCACATCTACCTGTCTCGGGGTGGCTATAAAAGTCGGGATCAAGCCTGTATCTCTGGCAACTTCAATGTAAGCCTTTATTATATCCGCCGACATAGGGCATATCGCCAAGAAGCTCAATCCTCCGATATCCTTACCCTCAGCTCGTATCTTGTCTACCAACTCCGTGAATTTACTTGCACCTTCTCGCATTATCGACCGGGCTTGTAATTTTATCTCGTCTACTCGCTTCCTCATGTCCGGAGCTTTGATAAATATGGATCTGGCCCCCAGAGAATCCGCACCGGCCTTGAAAAAATTCTCATATGTTTCCGGCGTAATCCCGCCGTCTATCTCTATCATAACGCTTGAGCCCCTCTGCCTTATATATTCCTTAAGGGCTCTCACCTTATGGAAAGATCCGGGCTCTACCGCTCTGCCGCCGCCTCCTGGCTTGACACACATGACCGTTACGGTATTCATCGTATCGTCAAAGTGCTGCCAGATATCGTCCAGTACCGTTATTGGGGTCTCCGGATTTATTGATATACCGACCTCCAAGCCTTTAGATTTTATATACTCTATCATCAACACAAGCTCCGTGGCCGAATCGAACGCTTCGTAAGGAATAACTATCCTGTCTCTGTGCGGTTTAAGCCCGTCCTTTATAAGTTTATAAACCATCGACCTGTCGAGTTTTTTCGTCCATAGATGGGTAAATATAGGCATCCCGATATCGGATATCTTTCTTATGCTATCCGCGCAATCTATTATATCGCCGGTTGTAAGAGTCCCGTCAAAATGGTCTATGTGGACCGAATCAATGCCGGACTTCATGGCTTTTTTAACCTCATCCCTCAATCCTGCCTGGTCGGCATAAAGTATTGATAATGACAGCGGCACCTGATCTCCGGCGGCTGATACGGGAGGTTTTATTATTGACGACGGGCTCGGCATATGACGGTCGAATAGTTCCTCAACCATCTTAAGGTTCGGGAAATCCGCCACGCGCTCAAGCCCGATTATCATCGCGCTATATTTTCCGCCGGGACGTCTGGTCACGGCAAATTCTCGGGGTATGGGATTCTCGATAAAATACCCCCTGCCGCCGAATATCTTTTTAGTCGTTTCATAAAATTCGCGGGAACATATCCTACAAGCTTCGATAGCGGCTATTTTTTCACTGGCCGATAAAGCAGGATCCTTTAACACCTCTCCGAGCGTCCTGTCGAGGGCATATTGCCGCGCTATGACCTGTATATTGTTTTCGAACCGGGCCTCGCCCTTCTTTTTGCCTTCGGTAAGCTGTACGGTCTTTGCGCGATAATCCCATTCTATAAATTCCCCTCCGAATTTCGCGATCTGAGATATACCTTTATCCGACATCTTACTCCATAGCTCTATCGATTGTCTTAGACTCTCTATGTCCATCTTAGCCGGAATTCTCTCCGGCCTTGGAAGCGTCATCCTCCCGATTGCCGGCTCTTCATATCTTATTAAGCTAAGCGCTATCGGACCTAACCTCCGTGTGCCGCCGCCCTTCTTCTTTATGCTAAACTGCACTTTGAAGGTATCCTTCTCTTTGTCCTGACCGGTATATGTGATTTCGGCCTTGACGATATCATCGATCGGGGCAGACTCGTTCTCATAACCCAAAAGGTTTCTAAATATATCGATGACGAATTGCCTGTTATTCTTAAGCCCTCTCTCTATTATCCTATAGTCTTCTTTTATATCATTATCTATAAATTTAACGACCCATTCCCTGAATTCATCTTCTCCTATCCTGTGTGCTTCATATATACGGCTTAAAGCGTCTAATCCCATGCGCCGCAGTATCTTACTCTTCAGATAAACAAACTCCTCTATCTGGCTTATCTCGGCATCGTTTAGTTTATCAGGATCTTCCATCGCTTTCTTCACAAGCACCAGATTTACTACAGACGCGTCTCGAAGCTCCCGGACCCTCAAATCCGTCTTTATATCCTGCCATACCAGCTGATATTTGAGAGCTTTTCCCAGTTCCGGGAAATCGTTAAAGACGCCGGAATCTTTTAATTCAAGCGCTATACCGGAACGCGAAAGATCATATTCGCCGACATTGTCGCGGATCATACTCTTTATATTACCCCTTGAGTCCACGGCTATCTTAATGCGCGCCTGGTCCCTCCCGATATTTGCTTTCAGCGTCCTGTCTCCATGGCCGCGTAATACCACATAGAGGATGCCGTCTAATTTCTGGTATATAACAACGTTTTTGCGTTCATAAAAGACTTTATCGTTAGTTTCCAGCTTGGCCCATCCGTTAGTGTACATATACCCGTCTTTGGTCCAGCGGTATTTCTTGGCTTTTACGAGTTCAAATACAGACTTAGGATTCGCCATGAGTCTTGCAAGCGACACGCCGGAAAGGGGCTTAAAAGATATGCTAAATTGTTTCGGATCCAACCTCACCTGCTCCAGACATTCTTCGAGTATCGCGGAAGGCTTTCGCACCGTTTTCTTTATAGGGGCGGTTTCCGCGGTCGAATCCGAAATTGTATTAATAAGCGGCTCAACGACCTTCCCGTAGATGTTGCCACTGCGTATCATCTCATCGAGATTAAACAGCGCCGTTACGAGCTCAACGTGCCATTTAAAAAGTTCATCGTCACTAGCCATCAGTATGGCGGCCTTCTCTTCATTCTTCGTGCCGGTAGGAAATTTAAAACCTCGGGCTTCATAATATCTGTCCGGGTTCGCGATCCTTGAAAGACGATAAAGCATTCTGCATCTGAATATCTCAGGCAGCGCCTCGATCTCTTCCTTCCTCAGCCGGTCTTCCGGGTTCAGCCTATCAAATGCCTCCACATACGTAGTTATGAGGGTGCGCATATCTTGTAAATTGAAGCGCCCGGTCTCGCGGCCGTCCGCGTTTACCTCGCCGGCCCTTATTGCGCCTACGAGATCAAATACCATCGCCTCTTCCCTGGAGTGCTCCCAATCGACCATGCCAACCACTCTGTTGTCTTTAAACAGAAAATTATGCGGCGCCCAATCGCCGTGTATGGGCAGCCTTCTCAGTTTTGGGTATAGATCGCGGAGATTCTTCTTCATTAAGGCGATCTGTTCTTTTATGAATTCGGAGTGTTCCAATATAAAATGTTTGGCTTGCGCAAGCTTAGGGTTTGAGGCAGAGGCTTTTTTCTTGGCGCTGACGCACACAGCGTCCAGGCCGGCCGTAAAATCGGCTACATCTATTATGCTGTCGCCCTCAGGCCCTCGTATACCACTCCCGCTCCTGACATATATACGCGAATACGGATATGGCGTTAAGCCCTTGGCCTCCCTTTCTTTCTTTATACCAAGAAGCACCGTGTGCATTCTGGCGCCGTTCTCTACAAGCGCGCGGAATCTGGGGTCATCACCGGATATATCAGCCGGAGCCGGCGCTATGCCATCTCCATCCATATATTCGTATAATATGTAGTATCTTCCATTTCTGCCTTTGGATATATACCCATCCGTATCCTTGTCCGTCTCCCAATCTTTATCTCTCTCCATCCACAGGCGTTTCTTTTCAACTATCGGAACGACCGGTATGCGCGGGTTGGCCGCCGCAAGCGTATTTATAAGCCAAACCTCATACCTTGCCGCGTCTAGAGTGTCCGCAAATAGTTCTTCATTGGAATATACCAATCTATAACTTTTCTTATCCTTAGTATCTATCTTAAAATATCTTTCGTGCGTCCCCTTGCCCTTTTCAAAACGGTATATCCTTTCTATAGAGCTCTCTTCTATACCATAAAACCTGGATAGCATATCCTTGGCATCGGCCACCGCCGCTATTTCGTCGGGGTTTTCCGCCAAGATAATATCATATGCCCCCTTAAGCACCTCCTGCGTGCCTCTGTAGAACCCGCCGACCCAGAACATGACATCTCTGGAAGGCTTCGGCATGTAAATCCCTTCTTTTCGATCGTTGAGCGCCACTACACGGAATTCCGGGTAATTATCCACTATATCCGGATCGACAACAACGCTGTCATTGCCCGCGAATTGCCCCGGAAGATTTCCGAATTCATCCCCGAAATATACTACCTTGGCTCCTTTTTGAGATTCCAATATATGCTTTATGGCTTCTTTTTTGCAGACACCCTTCCGAACAAAACCTATCGTGGAAACTCCGCCCTTCCTGCCTGCTATATCCTCTATTCCGCGCCGGTTTATCTCCTCGACCAATTCACTAATAAGCTTATCCCTTGTCTTCCGCTTAGGAAAATTCTGGGGAATATTTGTCTTCTCGTTTAGATCGGATTCAAAATCATATTCGGACGGCTCCCGACCATACGGCGAATAAGAGAATTTTACATTGCCTTCGTTGGTGATACGCTTATCTATGCCTCTATTTGACAACTTCTCTTCTCTGTCTATTTTACGATGCGACTCTTCGAGGACCTGCATAATTATATCAGCCTCTACCTTGGTAAACGGTTTCGAGTAGCCGGAAACTTTCTCCAATTCACCTTTTCTTACCACATACCTATCGGCTCCCTCGGATACATAGACTTCTATATTGTAAGGCTCATTTGTTTTTCTAAATAATCCCAATAGAGGAGCAAAGAATTCGGTATCATTGAGCTCTTCAAACGACCTACCGGTTACTATCCTGAGATTCTTCGGGCCATTTTTTTGCGTCATGACCTTATAGAGAATTTCAGCTATAGAAGATTCGATCTGCCCGGCTCTGTGGAGGGCGATAGTGCGATCCACATCAAATACGAGAGTCTCGGCATCTTTAACGGCGGCGATAGCTTTCGTCAGCGCCGCTTTGTCGATATCGAAATTCCTGTTATCCGTCTCCTGCGAAGCCTTTTTCTTGAGGCTATCGACCACTCCGCGAATTATCTTATATTCAGTCCTGTCTTCCTGAGGCTTGAACGCTCCGCCCTTAATATGCCCCAGGATGTCTTCATCAAGGATGGACTCTCTGAGAGCAACCCTCTCTTTTAATAGAATTTCTTTTAGAAGCAGATAACTTATATAAACACAACCGTCGGAAAACTCATTCGCGGCCACGGCGGCATGCTCACCCGGTG
Organism: uncultured Planctomycetia bacterium; assembly: GCA_964650985.1. GTDB lineage: Bacteria > Omnitrophota > Gorgyraeia > 2-01-FULL-45-10 > 2-01-FULL-45-10 > JAPLMF01. The sequence continues at coordinate 14,120 of CAZYZC010000011.1, forward strand.
TCTCCCATCCCAGGCCGATATTATTCTTATCCATTGCCACTCTGAACCTTATCTGCCTGCCATTAAAAGATCTCGTCTCCATCCATTCCAATACAAGGTTTTGCTCGCGCGGCGTAAACAGTTTATCTACATCTATCTTATCGCTTAAAACTACATGCGCAGTCGACGGATAACCGGATCTCTCTTCGGAATATTTCAAATTATGAGCTTTTAGCACTCCGTCATCGCCGGCCATTTCGATCATATTACCGGACACTATAAGTTTTAATATGTCCGATTGGAGATCAGGGCCTATATGTAATGCGAACGTCTCGTCTATAACATCCTGATATGGGAATTTACTAAAAGATGCGCGAAGCGTCTTCATCTCCGAATCACATTCGGCCAGCTGGTTCATATTGATTATTGTGGCATGCCAACGCTCGTCAGAATTGGCGTTTCTGGTAAGCACAAAATCCTCAAGATTGGGATGTTTTATGTAATACCCTATGCTTAAGGCGCTTTTTGCTTCCTCGTAAAGTTGTATCGCCGATTCAGCGGCAGCCCTGACCGCCTCACGTTTTTCTGCCGCGCGGTAAGCGGAGCCCCCTAAAACATCCTTCAGCGTAACACCGTCCGGAATAAACTCATTGGCTTGTACGCATATATGATTGTTAAACCGCCGGATTATCTCTTCACCTTCATCATTCAAGAGCTTCAATTCCTTCACACGGTAATCGAGCGCCCAGTAACGGACCGCCGGGCGCTGTATCATATTCTTTATGCCGCTCTTTACAAGATTGATCCAATTTATAGATGCCCCTTCGAGCTCTTTATTGGTAACTCCGCTATCGCTTATATCGTCGTGTCTGGTAAAACTTAGGAAAGCAACTTTGCTCCTGCCCCTAAAACCCTCGGGCACATCCGCGGCCTTTGAAAAATCGAATATCGCCTTGTATACGGACCTTCCCGATTCATGCCG
>CAZYZC010000012.1:0-14997 GCA_964650985.1 uncultured Planctomycetia bacterium
TTATCAGAAGACCGGCCGTAAACTGGTGGTCGCGAACTTCGCGAATGTCTTGGTGAGTATTCTGGCGCCCACGGCCCGTCGGCTCATGTGCGATATCTCGCCATGTGGAGGCGGCAGGTGTTTCTTCGCAGTCTCAAGTAATGGTGACATGTTCCCCTGCAGTGAATTCATTGGAATAAAGAAGTTTAGAGGCGGCAATATTTTCAGGGACAATGTCAAAGCGGTCCTGAAGTCGGCGCCGTTTGAGTCTATTACAGGAAGGCGCATTGAGAATATTGAGCCCTGTTTTCGCTGCGCCATACGTCATTTTTGCGGTTCGCCGTGCCCGGCCGAAGCCTGGGCCATAAACGGTTCAGTGGAGTCGAGGGGCGCATTTTGCGGATTATATGAAGAACATATCCGGTATGCGCTTAGATTGATTGCCGATAATAAAGAAGAGGCATATCTATGGGATGGGTGGGATAAAGACACGCTTACGACGTTTAACCTCACAAAGCTATAATCATGACAAGATTAATACTGATTCGCCATGGCGTGACCCGATGGAACAAAGAGAGGCGTTACTGCGGCCATAAAGATATAGGTTTAAGTAACGAGGGCAAGTCTCAGATTAAGTTGTTATCCAACAGGCTTAATGCGGTCAGATTCGATAAAGTATATTGCAGCAATCGTAAGCGTGCGATGCAGACCGCGCGAATGCTTTTTAAGCAAACAAAAATAATCCCGGATCGGGGTTTGCGTGAAATTAATTTTGGTGTTCTTGAAGGATTGAAGCATGAAGAAATTATGCAAAAGTATGCGGGTACATACAAGAAATGGCTAAAGGATTCTTTTAAGAACAACGTTCCTAAGGCAGAGCCGATGAAAGCTTTTAAAAAGAGAGTAGAAAACGTCATATGGAATATCATTCGCTGTAATTCCGGTAAGACGATTGCCGTGGTTTGCCATGGTGGAGTGATAGGCATATTTGTGAACGGGATATTAAAGAACAGGAATTTTTGGCGCTGTGTACCATCACCAGCAAGCATTACGATGGTAGAATATGAGAAAGAAAATCCCAGATTGAAAAAATTCAACGACACAACCCATCTTAAAGTGAATAATGAGTAAAATGACTTTTATTTTAGGAGGCGCGCGGAGCGGTAAGAGTCGATATGCCGCTCGGATAGCGAAAAATCTTGGGAAGAAGACAGTATTTATCGCTACTGCGACCGCACTGGATGAGGAGATGAAAGAAAGGATACGTCTTCACAAAATTTCGAGGCCAAAAGAATGGGACCTTATTGAGGAACCCATGAATCTGAGCAGTGTTATTCTCGGATTGAAGCCAATATATGATGTAGCGATAATTGACTGTGTGGGATTGTGGGTATCTAATCTTTTAATGGCCAACATGGAAGATAGAGCGATAGAGAAAAGAATAAAAGAATTGACCGCCAGTATTCTAAAAGCTAAAGCCATTCTCGTTATCATAGTATCAAATGAAGTAGGAGGAGGAATAGTTCCCGGCGACCCTTTATCAAGGAGATTTCGTGATCTGGTAGGATTGACAAATCAAATAATAGCCGCAAACGCCGATAAAGTTATTATGATGCAGGCAGGAATACCGGTAAAAATAAAATAAATGAGGTAGGCATATGGAATTATTAAAAGAGATAATATCAAGAATTGACAAAATAGACAATTCGTTATCCGAAGAAACACAGAGAAGACTCGACAATCTGACAAAGCCGCAGGGAAGCCTTGGAAGGTTGGAAGATTTAGCCAAACAGATTGTAGAAATAACAAAAATCAAGAAACCAAGACTAGAGCATAAGGTTATATTTACGATGGCTGGAGATCACGGTGTCGTTGAAAATAATGTGAGCGCTTTTCCCCGGGAAGTAACCCCTCAGATGGTATATAATTTTTTAAATGGCGGCGCGGGGATAAATGTACTCGCAAGGCATGTAGGCGCAAGAGTTGTTGTCGTAGATATGGGGGTAGCAAGTGATTTTAAAGATAATCCGGCGCTTATCATAAAAAAGGTAAATCACGGTACTAAAAATATGACAAATGGTCCCGCAATGTCAGAAGTTGAGGCTATCAAATCCATTGAAAATGGCATAGAGGTATTCAAAGAGGAGCTACCGAACGGAATAGATATAGTCGGGACAGGAGATATGGGGATTGGGAATACTACTCCTTCAAGTGCTATCGTGGCTGCGATAACCGGTCGGAGAGTAGAAGAGGTGACAGGCCGGGGCACTGGTATCGATGACAAAACTTTGGCTAGCAAAATTACTGCCATCAAAGAGGCCTTGAAAGTAAATAAACCTAATCCAAAAGACGGAATAGACGTCTTGTCTAAAGTAGGCGGATTCGAAATAGGCGGATTGGCAGGTGTAATTCTGGCCGCTGCGGCAAATAGGGTACCGGTAGTGATAGATGGATTTATTTCGGGGGCAGCCGCATTAATAGCATACACATTGGAGCCGAAAGTTAAAGATTATATGATAGCCGCGCATTGTTCTGTTGAGAGGGGCCATAAGATCGCGCTCGAATTTTTAGGGCTTAAACCGGTTTTAGATCTGAACCTGAGGCTGGGAGAGGGAACCGGCGCCGCGTTGGCCATGAACATAATAGAAGCCGGTACTAAAATATTAAATGAGATGGCGACGTTTGAAAGCGCCGGTGTTTCCGAAAAGGGCGAATGAGAAGATTTCTAATCGCTTTACAGTTTTTAACTATCCTTCCTTTTAATATTAAGGGAAAAATAGAAGAGAAAGATTTTGGCAGATCTCTTATATATTTCCCAATAGCCGGTCTTTTAATAGGTCTTTTTCTGGCTGGTATAGCTTATATTTCAGCGTTTCTTCCACCACTAGTTATAAGCGTTTTAATTCTGGTCGCATGGATGGTTATAACCGGAGGCATACATTTAGATGGGTTTGCGGATACCTGCGATGGTTTTTACGGAAACCGCCCCAAGGAAGACATTTTAAAAATAATGAGGGACAGCCGCATCGGAACCATGGGCGCGGCAGGCGTTACAATAATCATACTCTTTAAATTCGCGATACTTTCGAGCATACAGCCGGAAAATTTATGGAAAGCTTTGGTTTTATCTTTGGTATTTGCCAGATGGTCTCAAGTATTGGCATGCGCTACATCAAAATACGCGCGCAGTGAAGGCAAGGCCAGGTATTTTATTGAATACGCGAAAAAATCGGATATGGTCACAGGTGCTTTATTTACACTGGTCCTGTGTATGTTTCTCATGGGATTTAACGGCATTATATTGTTCGCTTTTTTGTCGGCTTTGATATTTTTATTCATACAATATGTTAAAAGAAAGATCGGCGGCATGACAGGAGACACGATCGGCGCGACTAACGAGATCGCTGAAGCGCTGGCGCTTTTATTCAGTCTAATATTGTTTAATTATAAGATATGATCAATAGAATACACGGCGGAAATTGTTTAAAACGGGATATCGTTGACTTCAGCGTGAACATAAATCCGCTGGGATTGCCTGAAGGCATCGCGGATATTGGTTCAGAAAATACCGACGCTATATTGCGTTATCCGGATCCCTCATCAGAACGGTTGAAAAAGAAGCTGGCGGTATTGCACAGGGCAGCCCCGGAAAACATTGCTGTCGGCAATGGTTCCATAGAGCTTATTTATCTTATTCCCAGAGCGCTCAAAATAAAAAAATCACTTATATTAATACCAACGTTCAGCGAGTATGAGTTCGCCCTTAAATTGAATAATTCGAAGCCGGTATTTTTTAAAACAAAAGAAGAGGATGATTTTAGGATAGACCATACTGAAATAATAGGATGTCTGCCTCAATCCGGAGCTCTCTTCCTGTGCAATCCGAACAATCCGACAGGATCATTGTCGCTTAGCGACGATATATTGCGCCTCATTCACATATGCAAACAACGCGGGACTGTTTTGATACTCGACGAAGCGTTTATAGAATTTACCGAAGAATCGAAAAACACGGCCATCGTATCAGCAGCGATTAAAGACAGATCTTTGATTATCCTGAGATCGTTAACGAAATTTTTTGCCATTCCGGGCTTGAGATTGGGGTATGCTATAGGGCATAAGACGATGATAGAAAAAATCGCCGGGTTACAGTATCCGTGGAACGTCAATGGCCTGGCGCAGCTTGCGGGTGAGAAGGTCCTGTCGGATAAAGATTATATGAATCGCACTCGGCTCTTTGTCGCCGAAGAGCGGCAATATATAGTCAAAAGGTTAAAAGCCGTAAAAGGATTAAAGACCTATCCGTCATCAGCGAATTTTATTTTATGTAAACTTCAAAATACGCGGATCAAAAGTTCTACGATATTAGCAAAACATCTACTGTGCGATGGCATATATATCCGCGCCTGTGGAAACTTCAGGGGATTGAATGACAGGTTTTTCAGAATAGCGGTAAGAAAAAGGCATGACAATAATCGGCTAATAAATAGTATCGAAAAGGCCCTACGATGAATCGCGCCAAAACATTACATATATGTGGAACGGGTTCCGGTGTAGGCAAAAGCGTCATGGTGAGCGCGTTATGCAGGATCTTTTTGCAGGATGGCCATAAAACATGCCCGTTTAAAGCGCAGAATATGGCTCTGAACTCCTTCGTTACCAAAGAAGGCGGAGAGATAGGCAGGGCCCAGGCGTTTCAGGCCAGGGCTTGCCGACTTGAGCCGCATGTTGATATGAACCCTATATTGATGAAGCCCATAGCCGATAAGAGCGCGCAGATAATAGTTCATGGCAAGCCTATAGCAAATATGAGCGCCATTACTTATGTCCGCCATAAAAAACGATTATCTAAATTAGCGCTGGAATCATTTGACAGGCTAAGTAAACAGTATGAGCTGATAGTGATGGAAGGCGCGGGCAGTCCCGCCGAGATAAATCTGAAATCTCACGATATTGTTAATCTCAAGATGGCGAAATATGCAGGTGCGCCTGTTGTTTTAGTCGGGGATATTGATAAAGGCGGTGTCTTTGCATGGCTTATCGGAACGCTTGAGCTCCTGGAAAAGGAAGAACGGAAGCAGATAAAAGGATTTATCATCAATAAATTCAGGGGAGACATGAAGCTTTTGAGGCCGGGAATTGATTTTCTGGAGAAAAGAACAGGCATAAGGGTTTTGGGTGTCATACCATATTTCCATCCGGCGGGACGAAATGGCATAAAAGTCACGGAAGAAGATTCGGTACCGCTCGATAATCTTGAACCGAAAGATACTATTTCCAACCACAATCTGAATATAGATGTAGTATATCTGCCTCATATCTCTAATTTTACCGATTTTGACGCTTTGGAGAAAGAACCGGATGTCGCGCTGCGATATGTTAAACGTCCGGAGTTGTTGAGTAACCCGGACATAATTATTCTGCCAGGCACAAAAAATACAATAAACGATTTAAAGTATCTTAAAGAATCCGGTTTCGCGGAAAAAATACAAAAGATCATGAAGGCTGGCAAATCATGCGTCTTAGTCGGTATATGCGGCGGATTTCAGATGCTCGGCTCTAAAATATGCGATCCACACAAGGCCGAATCTCATCAAGTAGGGACAGATGGCCTCGGAATATTAAAGATGGAGACAGTTTTCAGTAAGGACAAAATACTTTCACAGATCAAAGCGGTAGAAGCAATTTCTGGATTTGAGATATCGGGCTATGAGATACACCATGGCAAATCGCGTAATATGAAGAAATATTCGCCCGCTTTCAATATAACACAACGAGAAGAAAGGTCTGTTCGGGAGGTAGATGGAGCAGTGACAATGAACGGAAGGATTTATGGGACATATATTCACGGAATATTCGATTCGGACCTTTTCAGGAGAGATTTTCTGAATAGGATAAGGATAAAAAAAGGATGGAACGTCCGATCACGGACGACTATCTTTGATCCTGACCGCGAATTGGATAAACTGGCCAGTCTCGTTCGGAACAATATAGATATGAAATATCTCTACAAGATACTAAAGGATGGAGTTTAATATGCAGGCCATCTGTATTCCGGCGGCATACATATTAGACCTTATCTTTGGCGATCCATTATGGTTTCCACATCCGGTAAGGGGAATCGGCTGGCTTATCGAGAAGATGGAAGGGCTGTCCAGGAGCATAATAAAAAATGAACGCCTATCCGGAATTATTTTTGCTTTTATAATTATCGGTTTATCATGGTCTGTAACTTTTATATTAATCAGAACAACTTATTTTCTGAATCATTATCTTGGGCTTCTTGTATCAATAATTATTATTTACACATCATTATCGGTGAAGGATCTGGCCGTAGAGAGCTTGGCTGTTTTTAAGGCGCTTGAGAAAAGAGACATTGATAACGCCAGAACATGCCTTTCAAAAATAGTAGGACGAGATACCGAAAATTTGGGTGAGGTGGAAATTACAAGGGCCACCGTGGAAACCGTGGCGGAGAATATAGTGGATGGTATAATCTCGCCTCTGTTCTATGCGTTTTTAGGCGGGGCCCCTCTTGCAATAGCGTATAAAGCCATTAATACAATGGATTCCATGGTAGGTTATAAAAATAAGAAGTACATTAATTTTGGATGGGCAGCCGCTAAGATAGATGATATCGCTAATTTTATCCCGGCGAGAATATCGGTAATATTTTTGACATTAGCGAGCTGGATAGCAGGTTATAATACTGTCTGTGCATGGAAGATAACAATGCGCGATGGCATGAAGAATCCCAGTCCTAATAGCGGACTGCCTGAAGCGGCGGTTGCCGGAGCTCTTGGGGTTCAGTTAGGAGGATTAAATTATTATAAGTCGGTCGCGTCTCGTAAGCCATATATAGGCGACAATATAGATCCTCTGGACAGGTCGCACATAAAAAAGGCCGTTAAGATAGCTTATATTACATCCGTATTATTTGTGATCATGGGGATTACCCTGTATTTATTTATAACAAGGAGGATATTTTTATGAAAGCAGTTTCTTTATGGAGCGGCGGAAAAGATAGTTGTTTTGCTTGCTATAAAGCAAAACAGCAAGGGCATAAGATAACATCGCTTATTAATTTTACGAATATTGACGGCGCGGGCTCCGTATCACATGGCTTATCTGCCGCTATTATAAAAAAACAGGCGTGCCTTGCCGATATCCCATTTTTACAAAAAGCCATGCCTCAAACGGGTTATACAGACGCTTTTAAGACAGTGATCAAAGAGCTTAAAACAAAAGATGGCATAGAGGGGATCGTCTTCGGGGACATCTACCTGCAGGAGCACAGGGATTGGATAGATAAAGTATGCGAAGAATTAAATGTGGAGCCGATTCTACCTATATGGACTCATGATACTGAAAAATTGGTCAGGGATATAATAAATTCCGGGTTCAAATCAATCGTAGTATCTACGAGGAAAGATATACTTGGAGAAGAATGGCTGGGTCGTGAAATTGACAATGCATTCATAAAAGATTTGAATGCCATGGGAAATATCGATCTATGCGGGGAGAAGGGAGAGTTTCATACATTTACTTATGATGGCCCTCTTTTTAAAAGCATGGTCAAGTTTGACAAAGGCGAAAAACGATTGGAAAACAACCGCTGGTTTCTGGAGATTCGTTGATGCAGGAGAAAAGGCTTCTTTTGTCGATTCTTTTTGCGGTGGTTACACTCTGGTGCGGCTTTGTTGACAATGTATATGCTTCGCAGGCATCTTCAAAGAGAATAGTCTCTTTAGCGCCGTCTCTGACCGAGGGGTTATATCTGTTAGGTGCAGAGGATGGTCTTGTCGGTGATACGACATATTGCGTCACTCCGGATGCGGCGAAATATAAGGAAAAAATCGGCACCATAACCAATATCGATCTGGAGAGGATCGTTACGTTAAAGCCCGATATCGTGTTGGCCACATCTTTAACTAATACTAAAGCAGTCCAAAAGCTTAAGGATTTAGGCATAGAAGTAAAGATATTTCCCGCGCCAAAAGATTTTATTTCTCTCTGTGATCAATTTATAGAGTTAGGTAAAGCTGTGGAAAAAGTTACCAAGGCGGAAGAGATTGTCGCGGTAGCCAGAGAGAAGGTTGCCGGCATACAAGCCAGGACAGCCGGGCTGTTCAAACCAAAAGTATTTATCCAGATAGGATCAAAGCCGCTATTTACCGCTAATAAGAGCTATGTGGTAAGTGATTTTGTGGAATTGGCCGGAGGAATCAATATAGCCAAAGACGCAAAGGTGGGAACATACAGCAGAGAAGACGTTGTGAGAAAAAATGCGGATGTAATAATTATCGTAACAATGGGTGTTGCGGCCGAAAAAGAAAAGGAATCATGGCAAAGGCTCAGAGCATTGAATGCTGTCAGGGACAATAAAATATATATTCTTGATTCGCGCAAGGTCTGTGGCCCCACACCTGTAACTTTTGTTGAGACGCTCGATAAAGTGGCAAGCCTTCTACATCCAGAGCTATTAGAGGATAGAAAATGAGTAAAGGTGCGGTTCGCTGGACAACACAGATTCTGACATTGATGGGCGTGCTTCTGGCAATAGCCGGATTTTCGTTATGTATAGGCTCCGGCTCTATCCCTATCCAGAAAGTTATTCATGCTATTTTTAGTGGTCCCAGAAATACCGAATACAGCATTCTCTTCGACATCCGTCTGCCCCGTATTATACTGGGAATGGCAATCGGAGGCGCATTGAGCCTGGCTGGCGTTATTTTGCAGGGGCTTTTTCGAAATCCGCTGGTAGAACCGTATACGATGGGTATTTCCGGAGGCGCGGCTCTAGGAGTTAGCTTAGCCATTATCTTAAGATTATATCAATCAATCGGCTTGATTACATTACCGTTAGCTGGTTTTTTAGGAGCGATTCTCGTTATAGCGCTAATATATACTATAAATATCAGAAGAAAGACGATGAAGATACAGGGCCTGCTTCTAACAGGTGTTATGATAAGTTTTATATCATCATCCTTTATAATGCTGATTATGGCTGTTTCACGGGCGGAGGATCTCCACGGGATCATATTCTGGATAATGGGCTCATTAGAAGAACCAAGTTGGTTTCTTATAAAATTAGCGCTATTTGCGTCTTTGACAGGCCTGGCCCTGTCTTACATATTCTGGAAGGATTTAAATGCATTGCGTCTAGGAGAAGAGGAAGCCGCGCATTTGGGAATAAATACGGAAAGAGCGAAAAGAGTGCTTTTTGTATTGGCGTCGCTTCTTACAGGATGCGCCGTCTCTGTTGGCGGGATCATTGGCTTTGTCGGATTGATCGTTCCGCATCTTATGCGTATGTTTATAGGTTCTGATCACAGGGTCCTTTTAGCAGGATCATTTTTAGGCGGAGCGAGTTTTCTTATATTCTGCGATACTTTGGCAAGGATCATTGTCGCGCCCTCTGAGCTGCCCGTAGGCGTAATTACAGGCATATTAGGAGGAAGTTTCTTTATTTATGCGTTAACTAAGAAGGGAAAAACTGTTGCTTGAAATAAAAGATTTAACATGCGGTTACAATAAGAGATTTCATCTTAAAGGGGTGGATATAGCCATCGAAGAGGGTAGTTTCTTCGGGATAATAGGGCCGAATGGTTCCGGCAAAACAACGCTTTTACGCGCTATAACACGTATCTTAAAACCGGAAAGAGGAGAAATACTTCTTAGAGGGAAAAACATATGGAGTATAGATTTTAGAGAATTGGCGAGAATAGTAGCGGTCGTTTCTCAAAGCGTCTCTACCGATGATCTTAATGTGGGCGAATTTGTACTTCTTTCAAGAATACCTCATTACAGGGGCCTCCAGTTCTTAGAGACGAAACACGATGAGGAGATCGCTGACAATGCCATGGCGCTGACCGATACGTTTAAATTTAAGGACAGATTAATGTCAGAGATAAGCGGCGGCGAAAGACAACTTGTCCTGATTGCGCGCGCTTTGGCGCAAGAACCGAAGTTTCTTCTTTTAGATGAGCCTACATCGCATCTTGATATAACACATCAGGTTTGCATTCTCGATCTTTTGAGAAAATTAAACAGAGAGTTATCCCTTACCGTGATAATAATCTTGCATGATTTAAATCTTGCCAGCGAATATTGTGACAGAGTAGCTCTGTTGTCGGATGGAATGATTTATAAGGAAGGCCTGCCGCAAGACGTCTTGGATTATAAAACCATCGAAGATGTCTATAAGACAGTAGTAGTTGTTGAAAAGAATCCGTTTTCTTTGAAGCCATATATCTTGCTAATTTCGGAAAAGGAAAGGCTAAAGGTGCGCAAAAAATGAAACAAAAAGGATTGGTTCAGGTATACACAGGTAACGGTAAAGGAAAAACCACAGCCGCGCTGGGCCTTGCCGTAAGAGCCAGGGGCCACGGCCTTAAAGTGGCGTTTATACATTTTCATAAAGACCCCGAGCGATGGGGCTATGGCGAGCACAAGATCTTGAAAAAAATAGGGGTGGATACTTTTGGTTTTGCCAATAAGCATCCTCATTTTTACAAAAAGTTGAATCTATGCAAAATCCGAAAAGAATGTTTAAAAGGATTAAAATTCATCGAAACTGTTTACAATAAGAAGAAATATAATATGATAATTATCGATGAAATAAACATTTCCCTGCGGGACGGTTTTTTGAAAAAAGATGAATTATTAAAAATAATGAAGACAAAGCCCAAAAACGTGGAATTAATTTTAACAGGCAGAGGCGCGGCTAAGGATGTGATTAAAAACGCTGATCTGGTAAGCAGGATAGAAAAAGTCAAGCACCCATACGATTCAGGGATACGAAGAAGGATCGGGATAGAGTATTAATAAGAATATTCAAATATAACCGGATGGATAAAGGAAGTTTCTGTGACCTGCCTATTAGTGAGGCGGGAATCCAGAACACTGCCGCGCAACGGTAATCTCTTTTATAAAAAGAGGAGTCCGGTCGATTGTCCATTCTGGAAAGTATCCGCGACGGAGGAAAAGTGAAAAATAAGTATATTCTTTTTACAGTATTGTTTTTTTTGACAGCAGATAACATAGTACGTGCAGAAGATAAGCAGTTATCAATGAATGCAGTGCGTCTTGAACCGATAGTGGTCACAGCATCAAGAACAGAAAAAGGATTGTCAGATGTTCCCGCCAGCGTAAGCATTGTTACGAAAGAAGATATAGAGAAATCGAATGTAAAAATTGTTCCTGATGCGCTTAAAAATATCGAGGGCATTTATGCATATGATGCTTCGGGAGTTGGCGCCGCAGGAACGGTAAATATGCGCGGTTTTTATGGAGGAATGTCAAGTCATCAACTTGTCCTGATTGACGGTGTGCCGCAGAATAAGGGCAAGGATAAACTCGTTGACTGGGATTTAATCCCTGTTGATAATATTGAACGCATAGAAATACTGAGGGGCCCCGCCTCAAGCCTCTATGGTGATAACGCCATGTCGGGCGTAATCAATATTATAACTAAAAAACCCAGCGACTCTCCACGTGCAGGGGCGTCATTTTCTTACGGCAATTATAACACCCAAAATTATGATTCGTATCTCTCCGGGACGTTTAATCGCATGGGATACTATCTGGGGTTAAGCAGCGAATTGACAGAAGGATTTCGCGAGCATGGTAATTATAGAAATATTCAAGTCTATGGTAAATCTAATTATTCGATAAATGACGAGCATGACTTGAAGTTCTCCTTTGATTACAGCAGTAAGACACAAGGAACATTCCCCTGGTCTTTATCAGAAGCCCAAATCAGTCAGAACAGGCGGCAAGCTCGGCCCGGTACGGAAAATGACTCAACTGGAACAAATAAATTTAATCTTGACCTGACTCACCATTGGAATATAGGCGCTTCTTCTTATCTGGAAACCGTATTCTATTATTTACATGAAGACATGAATTCATTTTACACAAGCGGCGCTAGCCAAAATACTACAAGAGAGCAGATTGAAAACGAGAATACATTCGGCCTGCCCGTTCGTTTAAAAACTATATCTGAAATTGTAGGCATGGATCATGTGTTTGTTATTGGTGTTGATTTGGAAACGGATGACTTTGGTTACAACGAGTATAATGCGCCATTTCAAAACAGGGGCACAATGTCCAGCGATTATGACGTTTCTAGAAACAGGGTAGGTCCTTATATACAAGACGAGATAAAGATCGTAGATGCCCTAAAAGCTATTTTTGGCGTGCGATATGATTGGGTTAACTTTAATTTTGACGACAAAAGGGTAATATCGAATTCTAAAGACAAGACGATGTCGAAAGTAACCCCCAACTGCGGAATAGTATTTACATATCAAGAAGAATCCGAATTATATGGCAGTTTTGGTCAAGCTTTCCGCACGCCTACCATAGGTCAGATGTTTACCTATGGAAGTTCTGCGAATACAGATCTCCTGCCTGAGGAAGCGACAAACTATGAAATAGGCGTGCGCCATCGTTTTAATGACCGTTTGAAAGCTACCGCTAGTGTTTATTGGATGAATATCAATAACGAGATTTGGTATGATAACGCCAGTAGAAAGTATCAAAATTATGGCGAAACTTCTCATGATGGTTTGGAGTCGAGTATAGAACTTAAGATAGTTAAGTGGATGACGGTTTTTGGCAACTACACATATGTAAAAGCTATAAATAAAAATGGAGATTTTAAAAACAAATTTTTGACCAATGTTCCTATTAATAAAGGGAGCGTTGGGATGAATGTATATACGGATTTTGGATTAAAAGCATATATAGCGTCAACTTGGGTAGGGAAGACTTTTATAGATTCAGCTAATGTCGATGTGCTGGGTCATTATAATACCCTGGATATGAAGGTATCATATAAATATAAATGGGCCGAGATATTCTTTGCCGCATATAACATGCTCGATAAAAAATATAACTCGTCGGGGTATAAAAGCGGCAAAATAAATTATTTTACACCCGAGCCGGGCAGAACATATACTTTTGGAATAAAGGGAGATTTTTAGTTTTCTCTTTTTGAGATTTTCTTGAGATTATCGAGAAAAGTTGGATTAATTTCCGTTCCCAACGTTTCCGCTTTGTGTATATCATCCCACGTTTTATCATAAGACTGCTTAGCGAAAAACGCTAACGCCCGATTATAGTAAGATTCGGCATTATTGGGGGCTATTACTATCGCTTTATTATAGTCGGAGATAGCCTGGTCAAAGTCGCCTTTGGCAAGATGGGCGCTGCCTCGATTATTATAGGCTATGCCATAGTCAGAATTAAGCTCTATCGCTTTATTATAGTCTGAGATGGCTTGATCAAAACTACCTTTGTTTTTATAAGCATTACCGCGGTTATAATATGGTTTTGCTGAAGTAGGATTTATTTTTATTGCGTTAGTAAAATCAGAAACAGCCTGCGAATAATTACCTCTGGCAAGGTAAATACTTCCTCGATTGTCATAAGCCCTGTCGTCTTTAGGATTAATCTCTATTGCCTTGTTATAATCGGACATGGCTTGGTCAACCTTACCTTGTTTATCATAGACAAATCCACGGTTATAATATGTATCGTCATCGTTCGGGTTGAGCTCTAACGCTTTTGTGCAATTAGAAATGGCTAAATCATAATTATCTTTAATGCCGTAGAGATATCCCAGCATTGAGTAGGCTCTATCATCCTTAGGATTAATCTCTATCGCTTTATTGTAATCAGAGATAGCTTGATCAGAATTACCCTTTTTATCATAGGCAAGACCGCGATTATAGTATGTATCACCATCATTAGGATTGAGTTCTAACGCTTTTGTGTAATCAGAGATAGCCTGATCAAAACTGCCTTTTTGCTCATATGCAAGACCGCGGCTATAGTATGCGTTAGCAAGCTTGGGATCTATTTGTATTGCTTTTGTATAATCAGCTATGGCTTGGTCGAAGTCACCTTTCATATTATGAACAATCCCTCGGCTGCTATAGGCCTCAGCACAATTCGGGTTTATTTGAATTGCTTTGGTAAATTCAGCTATGGCCTCATCATACTTTTGTATTTTAAGATATATTACACCTTTAGCTAGCAATTCTTTCTCGGTTGGCTCGGGATAAACATTATTCACGGTAAAAAATGTTAGAATTACAACTAGTCCGGCGAATCGGCTCAAATTTTTTAATCCACGCATCTTGTTTCCTTCTATTTTTCTCTTCTTGGTGATTTTTTAATTTGGTTCATAGGCTTAGGGCGTAAATAATACCACAAAAATATTGACGTAGCCATATAAATTATATACACTTGTTGACATGCAGTAAAATGTTATATGGAGGAAGGATGCAGAGACAGGAGCTTATAAATTATTTTCAAAGTCATGGTGGAGTAGCGCAGGTTTCCGCTATTTTAAAGGCCGGATTCTATACAGATTCACTTAACGCTCTTGAGAATGGAGGAAAAGTTAAAAAGATTGCTCATGGCCTTTACCGGCTGACTAATTATAAGCGTGGCTTTAATTCCGATCTTATCGCGGCATCTATTCAAGAGCATAGGGGTGTTATATGTCTTCTTTCTGCCCTTGTGTTTTACAAGGTAACAGATAAAATACCAAACTCTGTTGATATAGCCATTATGCAAGGAGTTACCGCCAGTAAGATTAAGCACCCAGCTGTTACTTTTTACCGTTTCCCAACAGAACCATGGGCAGTGGGGATTGAAAGACATGAGATAGAAGGGCATAAAGTTAAAATTTATAATATTGCCAAGACAATCGTAGATTGTTTTAAATTCCGCGATAAAATAGATATAGATGTCGCAAAACATGCCCTCAAAGTTGCCTTGATGAAAAAGGATGTAGAATCAAGTGAGATTATGCATTATGCCGATATTTGGCGTATAGATAGTGTTGTGAAACCCGTATTGGAAGACGCCCTACGATTATGACAGAGATGCATAGAAGTGGGGTTTTTGTGCCTATGGCAGGCAGGCCCACAGGGCCTTTGGTGGGCAGAATCAGGGCAGGCTATGCTTACGGGTCCTTGGAAGGGGGGTCGGGGTGCGGGTCGG
>CAZYZC010000013.1:0-14015 GCA_964650985.1 uncultured Planctomycetia bacterium
TGATGACGGCGTTAGAATGACGCCGCAAGAGATAGCTGCACGGGATAAGCCGGTGATAATCCATTTTGCAGGAAGCGGGGATGCAAAACCCTGGAACTACCATTGCGCACATCCCTGGAAAAACCGGTATCTGGAGCTGAGAAATAAAACCCCATGGGCCAGGGTGCCTCTTGATTCTCAGCCGCCACCACTGCCCGTCAGATTATGGCGCAAGTCGCTGTTTAGACTTAAGCGCTTAATATAGGATTTAATGGTATGCGCTGCCCGACACTAAAAGAATTACCACCGCCTCCTGAAGGAAAGACCGGATGGCCTTGGACCGAAGCAAGCCTGCCGCTTCCGGATTTGATGCCGGATGGCAAGCCCTGGCCGAAGATAAGTATTGTTACGCCAAATTACAATTACGGCAACTTTATCGAAGAGACTATCCGTTCGGTCCTGCTGCAGGGATATCCGAATCTGGAGTATATTATTATGGATGGCGGCTCGACCGATAATTCAGTTGAGATCATCAGGAAATATGAAGAATTCCTTGCATTTTTCAGAACAAAACCTGATAAAGGGCAGACGCAGAGTATTAACGATGGCTTTTTACATTCCACGGGCGATATTTTTGCCTGGATCAATAGCGACGATTGCTACTATAAGGACGTTTTCTCTTATGTGGCGCAAAAATACAGGGAAGCCGTGCCGGGCCGTTTCTGGTTAGTGATGGCAGTTAATTATTTTACTCCGGAAGTTAATGTCTCATGCGTTAAAACGCAAAACCCTACGCATTCTTTGGTTGATTGGACCATAGGCAAGGTGGAGACAAACCAGCAGGGTGCTTTTTGGTCAAGAAAGATCTGGGAAGAGGAAGGGTTGTTGGATGAATCGATGCATCTTGAATTCGACCAGGAATTCTTTGTCAGGTTGATAGCCAAAGGATACCAGTTTACGGCATCGGATAAAATAGCAGCCCTGTTTAGGCTGCATAGCGCTGCGAAATCAAGATCCCGGCTCCTTGCGCAGCATGAGCACGCGCGCATCGCGCTAAAATATCTGTCAAAAGATTATCCTGCCTACATCGCCGAAAAAAGAAGGCTGCTAGGAACTCTGGCATACCTGCATATCAAATCCAGCGGGGAAGCCGGGAGGCCGATTTTTAAGAGAGTCCTGGATCTACCGAAAGCGTTTTATTTCAAACTACGGGCGTTTTTTACGGGAAAGAGGCGCAATGCCTAAAGCAGCCGAACTCTTTGTCGGGGTACTGAGCTTCAACAGCGAATTATTCCTGGGCCATTGTCTGGACGCTGTGATCAATAAAACCAGCGGAATAAGCACTCAGGTGGTGGTGTGCGACAAATTCTCGACCGACGGCTCCGCGGACATCGCGCGTGGCTTGGGCGCTGAGCTCATCCAGTCGAACGCGAATTACAGCGAGGTATTCAATATCCTGCTTTCGGCATCGCGTTCGCAATACACGCTTATCATCCATTCCGACACGATCCTACTTTCCGAAAAATGGCTTGAGCTGTGTAGGTCGAAGGCTAAAGATAATATCGCGCTGGTCTCACCGCAGGATATCGGCTGCGGGCCATATACGCGGCCTTTTGGAATAGGCATGCCTGAGAGCTCCTTCCTTTTCTTCGATACGGAAAAGATGCGGAGAACTAATAGAGTCATTAAATTCAATCGCCGCTTCGGGATACCATTGCCGTACTTGAGCCTCGATTTTCACTGTACCCACGTGACGCACAATATACCGTCCCGCCTGAAAGATGCGGGGTTATCATGGTTTCCTATGGAAGTGCATACTTCCAATAAGGTTGACGAGCCGATATATGAACCTGATTTTAAGCCGAAATGCTGGAGCGATGAATTGCCTTATCTTCAATACGGCCTGGGCAATTTTTACAGTATCGACGGCGTGATCACCCATTATCATAACTGGTATGAAAGGCGTATCGGAGAGAATAAATTATCCGGCGCGCAGAAAACAACGGAGAATGACGGCGGGGGTTTTCCGCTGGGGTACATAAAGGCTGGAACCGAGGCGTTTTTGAGGGATTATACTTCAGGACGCTTGTCCTTGCCGGCGGCTGTGCCTAATTTGCGCAAGCCAAAGGCATTGTAAACGGACGTCGTTCTGTCAATGTTGACGTATAATCTTTTTAACGGGGAGATTATTATGCAAATATTTATAGTTATTGTCTGTTGTTTTATCTTCATAACCGGGTTATCTATGCTCAGCGATAGAATCAGGCAAATATGGAAAAAATTGTTTTCGTTTCAGGAACAGCTTCATACATTGCGCAGGGATATCACAGAACTGCGAAAGCAGGTTATTATTGCGCAGGTAAAGGACGGCCTGCGCCTACCCGCCCTAATGCCTTCGCAAGAGGGCGAAGACATCCTTTTGTATAATTTTTTTGAACATAAACAAACCGGCTTCTACGTTGATATTGGCGCTTACGATGGATCGACTTGGAGCAATACATATTTCTTCGAGGCTTTAGGGTGGAACGGTATATTAATAGAACCGGACCCTGATCTCTATAAGGCTTGTTTGCGTTCGCGTCCCAATAGCAAAGTGATTAATATGGCTGTTACCAATAAGAGCGGATCGGTACAATTTACCCGAACTTCTAGCGTCGGAAATTGGCTATCATTTGTTGGAAAAGATAAGAAACGGACAGAGCGTATTAGATCCGCTGGAGGGACGCCAGAACGAATAACCGTCCCTTGTCTTACTTTAAACGATATCCTGAAAGATTGTATGGAGAACATAGATTTCATTAGCATAGATGTAGAGGGGGGGGGAATTAGAAGTGTTCTCCGGGTTTGACATTGAAAGATTTCATCCTCGGGTATTGGTTATCGAACATCATGCTAACGAAATGGATACTGCTGTAAGGAAGCTACTTGCCGCTCATGGTTATGTCGATAGATACCGTGTGGGATGTAATACTTTCTATACACGCACGGATGATAAGGAAACGTTTAAGTGGTAGGTGGCGTATGAACATAACAATGGTAAGTTCGACTCCGGTCAATAGTCAAGGAATGAAAATATGCTGAAATATCTCCGCGCGATACTTGGCTCCTATAAAATAGTAGATAGGCGTAGGCTTCTCAATGATTTCGCAAGCCGTGTCTGGCCGATCGGCCCTGAAGAAGCGATCAACTATGCCGCTCCGGTTGTGTACGGCGGCCCGAAGCCTCCACGGATGCTTGAATTTGTTAAGCCGATAAGCTTGGAAGCTCCGTTTGTCTGCGAAGTTCCGAATGTGGAATTGGTCGGCGATACGGCGCTGCCTGTATTGAAAGATAATATTCTGTTCTATGAGGCGCTATCCTGCGGAGACGAGAAAGAGCTGTTGTGGGTTTCCATGCGCCTAAAAAGGAAAACGAAGGTTGACGTCGAATACGACACCGCCTTCTGCCTGATCAAGCCCCACAGCCGGGGGTATTTTCACTGGTGGGGGAAATAGGGGACAGCGCCCTATTTCCCTGATTTCTATTTGACAATCTGAGTTATTTATGGTATATTTCTCATAGATGCTATTAATAGCATTTTGGAGAAACGTATGACTTATATCGAATTTCAGAAGTCACTGGCGCCATTTACCGTGTTTTCGCTTGCCGATATCCGGCAGGCCGGGCTTGCGTTTCATCGCAGGCGGCTTAACGAATGGCAGGAAAAAGGGTATATCCTCAAGGTGGTCAAGGGGTATTATGTTTTTGCCGATAGGAATCTTGATGAAAAGGCCCTTTTTGAGATCGCCAATCGCATCTACGCGCCGTCGTATGTTTCATTTGAAATGGCGCTTGCTTATTACGGCCTGATCCCGGAAAGCGTTTATGGGATCACTTCCGCGTCAACCCGCAAAACCAGCCATTTTAAAACTTCGATAGGGTCTTTTATTTACCGGACTATCCGGCCAAAGCTCTATTTTGGCTTTGACTTCTTAAAGAACGGCGAAAAGCTGTTTAAACTGGCCTCTCCGGAAAAGGCGTTTCTCGATATGTTTTATATTAAAACCGAACTCCGCAACGCCGCAAGCTTCGAAGGGCTGCGTATTAACCGCGAAGTATTTCTTAAGTTAATGAATATGAAAAAGATTGATAACTATCTGGATGTTTATGGACAGGCGTCTTTGAAGCGCCGGGTAAATAACTTTCGGGAGTATATTAGGCATGCTTGAGCTTAAGCAGATAGAATTATTTTTTCCTAAACAGTTGCGGCATTTTAAGCGCAATCTTTTGCGGGAGTATCTGCAGTATAAGATACTGGAGGCGGTCTTTTCCAGTCAATATGGCCAAAAACTCGTATTCATGGGAGGTACGGCAATTCATATTGTGCATGGCCTGCCCAGATTTTCCGAGGACCTTGATTTTGATAACCGCGGGCTGGCCAGGGATGATTTTAAAGCCCTGACCCAGGTTGTAGCAAAGAAGCTTTCCCTGGAGGGTTATGTTGTCCAAACCGGCACTTCGTTTAAAGGGGCTTTTAGCGCTGACATCAAGATGATGGGGGTTTTGTTTAACGAAGGGATCTCCGGGCATGAGGATGAAAAGATTTTAATTAAACTCGATTGCGAGCCGCAGAATTTTAAATATTCAGCCGAGCGGGTAGTTATTAATAAATTTGATGTTTTTTCCGGCATCAGCGTTGTCCCGATCGATATTCTACTGGCGCAGAAGTATTACGCCATCCTTGCTCGCAAGCGGGCGATGGGCAGGGATTTTTATGATGCCGTTTTTTTGGCCGGCAAGGCGCAGCCGGATTTCGCGTATTTGAAAGAGCGCGCGGGTATTGCCGATAAGGAAATGCTTAAATCGGCTTTACTTGAGCGATGCGCTAAACTCGATTTTAAGCTTTTGTCGAAAGATATTGAACAGTTTGTATTTTCTTCACAAGACGCGAAGAAGGTGTTGCTTTTTACCGAGTATGTCCGAGGGTGGTAAAAGATATATGAAAACAAAAAACGCGGCGCATTTTCTATTGATTTCCGAGTTGGCGGGTTCGCCTCCTAACGACGCCATAGTTAGCGCGCTTCGTGAGTTTGGCTATAAAGTGGACCTCTATGCTCCGGGCGGAGATTTACCAGTAGAATACAGCAATAAATGGATCTTGAAGAACCTGTTTTCTTCCCGTTGGAGTAAGTACGACCTTTTTTCAGGCACGGCCGAGGATCCGATGGCAGTTGCCGGCGTACTCGCTTTTTGGAACAGGCGACCGTCTTTTACCCTGGCTGATGAGATAAGGAGCGGCTCTTATTACGGAAACAGGGCGGAGAGCTGGAAGAAATTATGTCGGTGGGGGATGCGCCGCTCCAATTTTACCATTGTCAATGACGAGTCACGCATTCAGCTGCAGCGTAAGTATGCCGGTTTATCTGAGAAGCATAAGATCATTGTTTATCCCGGGTGCTTCAGGGAGACTCCCGCGCCCGGAGGCAGAGAGGCTCTTCGTGCCAAATGGGGCATTCCTGCAGACGCCCTTACGATCGCATTTTCAGGAGGACTTAGTGTTTATTCAGGGTTTCCCTGGATGATGAAGGCGCTGGAATCAAAACCGGAGGCGTATCTAGTTTTGCAGGCGGCAAATAAAGATACTTTACTTGGACAGGCTCGCAACAAGAGCAGGGTTTATATTGAGCCGCATCGGTTGGGATGGCGGGAAGCGTGGTCAACAATGGCGGCGGTTGATATAGGAACCGCTATTTACCATCACACCGGCCCGCAATTCCAGAATATGGGGACAAGTTCCAACAGGATCTGCATGTTTTTATCTATGGGCGTGCCTGTAATCGCCAGCCGTCAGCCGAGTTTTGAATTCTTAGAGCGCTATAAGTGCGGCGTGCTTGTCGAGAACGAAAATGAATTTATCGATGCCATTGACACCATTCAAGGCAGGCTTGCAGAAATGAAAGCCAACGCAAAAGTTTGCGCTAAAGAATATATCGATGCGCCGGGCAAATACAAAAAGCTGGTTGATACATTGGCAGGACTAGAAAAATGAAGATAGTCATCATAATACCCACATGGAATGAGCGGGAGAATATTGGCTCCCTCATTGAGGCGCTTCAGGGGCAGTTTCCCGGGATACCTCACGGCATGCATATTCTTGTCGTGGATGATAGCTCGCCTGATGGTACGGCGGATGTTGTCCGCGAGTTTCAGAAGAAGTATTCAAACCTCTACCTCTTAAATGGCCAAAAAGCTGGTCTAGGCGCCGCCTATATCCGCGGCATGATCCATGCTATTCATACGCTCAAGGCAGACGCTATCTTTGAGATGGACGCCGATTTTTCGCATAAACCCTCTGACGTGCCCAGGCTCGTGCGGGCGCTGGACGATGGGGCGGATTTTGTGATCGGGAGCCGCTATGTTCCCGGAGGGAGCATCCCGAAGGAGTGGAGCCTGCTGCGCAGGATGAATTCCCGCTACGGGAATATCGTTGCCAGATATCTGGCGGGTATCTATAAAGTGCGCGATTGTACGGCCGGTTTTCGCGCGATCCGTTCAGATCTTCTTAAGAAGATCTCGCTTTCGAATATCAAGACAAAAGGCTACGCTTTCCAAATAGCACTTTTATATGAGGCGGTCATTCGCAAGGCGATAATTAAAGAAATACCGGTGGATTTTATCGACCGGACAAAGGGCGAATCAAAACTGGGTATCTCCGATATCATCGAGTTTATACTGAACGCCTGGTGGCTGCGCTTCCGGGCATCGGCGACGTTCGTTAGATTCCTGCTGGTCGGCTCATCGGGCGTTATTGTTAACCTTGGCTTTTTTACATTGCTCCTTCACTTGGGGCTCAATAAATACATCTCTTCTCCCGTCGCGATCGAAGTTTCGATCATCACGAACTTTATTCTGAATAATGTCTGGACCTTCCGCCGGCGGCAGAACAAGAGCTCTATCTATGTCAAGGGCCTTAAATTCAACGTTGTGTCGGTCCTGGCGCTCGGGCTGAATTACGGGACATTCATTCTGCTATCACTGCTGTTTCCGGATACGTCGCCGCAATTGGCCCAGCTTGCGGGGATCATCCCGGCAACCGCGGTCAATTACTTCCTTAATTCATACTGGACGTTTAATAGCGGGGAGCGCGCATGAAATCGCGGCGTAAAATAATATTGGTGATCGGGATAACAGTGTTAATTTTTGCCGCGCTGTTTAGTCTGTACGGCTACGACAATACATTCCGGCTGTGGAATGTTCCTGTAATGTCGCCGCATTTTGCGGATATCCGCGCCCTTACGGCCGGCTCGGAGTCCTACCGGCAGGGGCTTGACCCGATGGACAAAAATCCCGCGGACCCGTGGGGAAGAATAACAAATTTACCGCGGATCTGGCATGGCCTCTATTGGCTCGGGCTGAACCAGTCTCATACAGCGCTGATGGGGGGCAGCTTTATACTATTATTTCTGATAGGCGTTTGTTTATTCCTTCCAAACGCGCGAAATACGACCATTCTGATGGTTCTGGCCGCCGTGTTGTCTCCGGCCGTTCTTTTAGGCGCGGAGAGGGGAAGCGTGGATCTTTTGATGTTCTTTCTTGTATCGGCCGCTATTGTGGCAGCGCAACGATCGTATGCGTTATCGACCTTTGCTATATTATCCGGATTTACGCTGAAGTTTTTTCCTATCTTTGGCTTAGCTGTTTTGCTCAAAGCGAACAGGGCTAAATTTATACGATACGCGTTAATTGCGCTGATCTTTGCCGGATGTTATATTTTCCTGACATTCTCGGACATCTTGCTGATTAAACGGCATATGCCGGAATGCAGGATAGGGTACGGGATGAGTTTATATTGGAGGATCCTCGGCGATGTCAACGTTAACCTGGGCAGATGCAGTAAGGGCCTGTCTTACCTTTTATTGATGTTATCTTCACTCTTCGCATTTTCCGCTCTCTTTCGAAAGGATGGCCTGCCAGGGGCGGGAAGAGAACGAGGCCTATCTTAGCGCATTCAGGGCCGGAGCTTCCATATACATCGGGACATTCCTTGTGACCCCCAGCTTTCCTTATCGGCTTATATTCCTGATATTTACCATTCCGCAGCTGACCATATGGGCAAAGCAAATAGCCGCCAATATATCACTAATTTCAAAATTAACGATATGTGCTATACTTATTTCGATGTGGTTTTTGGTGATTTCCGGCCTGCTGGGCCGATTCCCATGGTATATCAGCTTTACGATTCGCGTAATCTCTAACTGGCTCGTTTTTGGCTGTTGTATGTATCTACTGTTCTGGTCAATGCCGAAGTGGGTGAAGGAAATTGTCAGGAGGAAGTAAATTTAACCTGAAATAGATCGCCCCGTAATCATATGCTCTTTAACTCGCTACAATTCGCTGCATTCTTCATCACAGTCTTCCTGCTGTATCTTGTGCTCAAGCACGAGTGGCAGAACAGGTTGCTGCTTATAAAATATGGGTAAATAGGGGAGGGCAATCTAATTGTACTGTCACAATTTTGTCTGATAGAATTCAAAATGTAGTAGTTAATTCGTAAAATGATTTGACAATATGCTATAATTAGGAAGACCGAAAAAGGGAGCGAGGAAATAGGGCGCTGTTGTACTAGTTCAGTAATTCTTCTAATAACCGGAATTTTGGCATATCTTAGGGCTTTTTTTATGAAACAGCAGGTTCGACCTTTCTGGATGATTGGGAAGCAGTTTCACTATCTTGAAGAAATCATTTTTTCTTCTTCCAATAGGGCTTTTCTTTCATTTTGTGCGATTATTTTAATCATAAAGTCGGGTATATGGGTGATTCCTTGTATTGATGTGTACAGGCAGATAAGTCTTGCGCCTTTTGATTCACCTCCGTTTATTAATAATCAAATGGCGCATTACCTTTTCACAAGTTGGCTCCAGCCCTTTATAGGATGGGGACTTCACCTTAATACCCCGATTAGGTATTTGGCGCTTAGTTTATTCTTTTCAATTTTATTTACGTGCTTGTTTGCGCTTATTTCCTTCAAATCTCTTGGACGAGAGGCAGCAAGGAAGTCTTTATTGTTTTTCATCTCTCTTCCTGTTGGGGCGACATCTTTGTATTGGGTCGGATATGATGGCTTGACATTGCTCCTGATGCTTTTGGCTCTCTCTGGCCTGAAAGATAACAGAAGGTTGTCTCTCTGCACGTCCTTATGTATTGGAATTCTCCTAGGTCTGCAGCATTTTGAGCAAGCTATTTTAGGCTTTCTGCTCTTATTGTCCTATTCCCTGTTCGGAGAGGAATCTGACGGGCCGCTACCACCGAAAAGATCATTTTTGACTAGACTAATAATTTTAGTTGCGGGTATCACGCTTGGAAAACTTGTCCTCGGGGCTATTATTAATGTGAATGATATTCCATTGAATTCGGGGCGTTCAGTTTATCTGATTGTGAATATCAAACAGCAGTTGCGAGAGTTCTTGTTACGTTTTCAGGTAATTGTGTTTTCCTTTCTTGGGGTTGTGTGGATCCCAGCTATTGCAGCATTCCTTGTTTCTCGTAAGAAGTTCTACTGGCTGGCCACCTTTATATTCGTCTTGGGTTTGTCTGCTGTAGTCCCAGACCAGACAAGGGTTGTGGCCATTGTAACTTTTCCAGTCGTTTTCATGGCGTTGCTTGACAATAGAAACTTGCTCGCGCGACTTAATAGGCCCATGGTCGTATGTCTTGCTGTTTTATACTTGATTGTGCCCTACTCGTGGGTATGGAATGGCAACCCTCAGGTATCTTCATTTCCCTATAGTCTTTTGCTTATTCAAGCTGCTTTTAGGGGTATCAACATAGATCCATCTATCTGGCATCCGCTTCCTTTTATCAAATGAATCATGCGTATTTTTCTAATGTCTATTCACCATATGCGGTACAAAATCAGGCTATTAAGGGGACACACAACTTAATTAATTGACACGATCAGCATTCGGAGCTGATCGGATGGAGATTAAGATGAGGGCTTACCGGTGAAAATGGCGCTTATTTTGCCAGTAATAACTTTTTTTCTGATTTTTCAGATCCTGAAGAATTTGTTGAATTCTAAAAATACGGATTCCTCCTGGCGGGAATGTATTTTGATTGCCGCGGTTTTCTGGGGTTTTTTGCTTGCTATAATGACCGAGTTATTAAGTTTATTTAATTGGATCGATCTTTCCGGGATTGCAGGAGCATGGGGTTTCAGTTTTTTAGGGGCTTTTTTTATCTATATTGCATGCCCTGATAAAAAACCGTTAATAAGAAGGGCTCGCATAGCAGCTTCTCTTTCACGCTCCGAGATCTTCTTATCCATTTGCGTCGCTTTCATTATTTTAATACTTGCCGTGGCCGCTTACATAACCCCGCCGAATACCTGGGACTCCCTAACTTATCATATGGCCCGCGTTGTCCATTGGATGCAGAATAGAAACGTAAATTACTACCCTACACAATGGACCCCGCAGCTCACCGTGGCTCCTTTCTCGGAGTTTGTAATACTCCACCTTCAGGTTTTAAGCGGCGGGGACCGCTTTGCTAATTTTGTGCAATTTTTTAGCATGCTCGGCAGCCTGATCGGAGTGTTGCTTATAACAAAACTTTTTGGGGGCAATCCTCACAAACAATTCTTCGCCGCAGTTATCGCCGTTACCATACCTATCGGCATCCTTGAAGCGACAAGCACCCAAACCGATTATGTGACTTCCTTTTGGTTAGTCTGCTTTGTCTACTTTCTGATACACATGATAAAGCGTCCGAATAACCTGTTATATTCAGTTGTCGCGGGCATGAGTTTAGGCCTGGCTGTATTAACAAAGCAAACGGCTTATTTCTACGCGCTTCCTTTTTTAATATGGTATTTTTTGGCCGGCTTGAAAAGCTTTAAGGTTAAAGCCGCCGGATCTTTCCTTATCATTGGGTTGTTCGCTATTCTTATAAATGCCGGGCCTTATATGCGTAATTATAATCTTTCCGGAGACATTTTCGGCAGGAACACCGAGCAAGATCATATTCTGAACGAGTCATTTGCTCCAAAGATCATATTTTCGAATATCGTCCGTAATATAGGCCTGCATACTTATTCCCCGTTTGAGAGTATAAATAAATTTTCTATTATGGGCGTAGAGAAGGCGCATAAATTATTAAATGTTGACATAAGCGACCCGCGTACTACTGCAGGGAATAAATCGTATTTTCCTGTAGGTGTAAGTTTTCCATTGTCTGAAGACCATGCGGGTAATTTTCTGCATTTTATACTGGCGCTGATTGCAACGGCATTACTCTTATTTTCACGGCGCAGAAGAGAAAATAAGGGCCTGGGCATTTATGTAGCCTCTTTGGCGCTTTTTTTGATTCTGCTCAGTTTAACCATGAAATGGACGTCGTTTGGAAGCCGCTACCAGCTTACGCTGTTTATTTTAGGGGCTCCATTCATAGCGCTGGTTTTACCGGAAGATAATCCCTTGAGGGGGGGCAAGATTACGACTGCTTTGGCATGCGTTATTTTGTTTTTGACAGTTGCCTTTTATTTACTTTACAATTTTTACGGTTTTGCTATTGTGCAAAAAATATATAACGGCCAATTGGGCGGTTTTTTTAATAATTTTATGACACAAAAAGCAGATTGTCCGCTTGAATTTTATTTAGCCAGGGCAAATATGTGGTTCTGTGAATTCCAAATAATCGCGGTTATTTCCCTTATTGTATTATTTTTACTGCTGAAAGTCCGTAAGCTACCGACCCTGATCGGCTATATTTTGATAATATGCGCCATCCCTTGGATTTTTTTTAATCCAAAGAAAATAATCATTGGTAAGGTAAATATTTTTAATACGAAAAGGATCTATCAGTATGGGTGGAGCGGTTTTGTTAATGCCTTTAAAACGCCGGTGGATTTCATTGCTGCTAAAAAATGTATGCATATCGGTTTAATATCAGGCAAAGATTATCCGGAGTATCTTTTTTGGGTTGTTATTCCGGAAAAAAATAAAAAGAATTTCCGGCTTGAGCATATTTTGGTAGATAATATTTCTTCCAAGATAGCAGAGAAAGAATATTTTAGAAAGTTTGACCCGTGCGCCATTATTGGAGTCAATGCTTTTCTTAGTTGAAACTCCCCAGAGTTCTCCCGCCGTTTTCATTTAATTTCAACGACCTCTCTTACAGACACAGAGGACTTTTCTCCGGAACGCTCCTCAACAATCTCTAACAATTTATTCCTCAAGACATTCAGATACCGATGACCTCTAATACGATTGAGCCGAGGCTCAATATCCATGCATGCGGTAGCCGTCCAGCGCAGGATCTGATCGCTGTTATGCCAGCGGTCCACCTTGTCGGTATAACTGCCCATCTGTGCCATCAGCGCCTCAATGCAGTTCGTCGTGCTTAAGCTGTGAGCCAGCTCCGGCGATAGACCCAGCCGGTGTATTGTCAGGGTCTCCTCAAGGCCTTCCATGAGGCTGTTCGCGGCTGACATATTAACGTTCTCAAGTTCTTTGTGTAACTGATTAAACTCCGCACTGGCTTCCTTGTATGTCGTCTTAGCGTAGGCCTCCTGCAAACGGCGGCGAAAGACGGCCTGCTGTGGCTTATCCAGATACGCCACTACATTCTCACGCTTGTGCCACCGGCAGCGCTGAATGACCGCGTATCCCGAGAACCTCTGTTCGATAGCCTTCTTAATGCCCTTCGATCCATCAATAATGAAGAGAATGCCTTTCTCGAACTTTAATCCCCGCTCAATGAGCTTATCCAGCCATTGTATAATAGCCCGGGAGTTCTCGCTGTGGATCTGCTCGACGCCAAGAATAATCTTTTCGCCGGCCATAGTGACTCCCAGCGCCACCACGATACCGTCTTCTGCGTATCTCTTAGCATCGATAAAGATCGCTATGATATCGTACTGCGATAGAGAGCGTGTCTGCAACTGTCGGAGCTTTTCAGCGGAACCGCGCTTGAATCTTTTCGATAGATTTGACGCGCTGATACCGAACGCCTCCGCGGCAAGCGATGAGCTCTCCTGATACTTATGTGTGCTTAATCCGTGCAGCAATCTACGCAACGCTCCGCCGTCATCATCAAAAGGCTTCTGTAGCCTCTGGTAAGACTCAAGAGTCACTTCCTTATTAGCTTCGACATCTCTGATGCGGGGAACCCTTACCGCGAACTTCTGGTCCCGTAAATATACCGAGCCATCCTGCAAGCCCCAGCGCGCGTTATTCCCGGCACGGCTATGTTTGGCACCAACAAGCTTCATAAATTCACCCTGAAGTTCTGCCGCTACCGCCTTGAGTCCCAACGGTATAAGTTCCTGGATCACCGTCATCTTCACATCAAAATCCTCGCTGTAACTATCCATAATCCGCTGCATCGCCGCTTCTCTCTTACTGCTTATTTTTATCTTTGCTTTACCGCGCTTCTTTGCTATATTACCTATAGGCATGGGTTCCTCCTTTTTTTTATAGAGCCCTTTTTAGCAACTCTATTATAGGAGAACCCTGCCTCTATTTCAAAGAGTTTCAACTAACTTTAGCATACTGCCCATTATTGTGACTATGCCAATTCAGGAAGATGAAATAACCTGGAAGGGTCATATTTATAAAAAAGAGTGGAGCGGTGAAGGGTGGCCTGTTTATGCGGTTTATGTGAAATATAGTGAATAGTGAGTGGCTTCAAGGATTTGCTTCAACGTATAGATATGTATGGGACAGCACCCCTTGACTTTTCAGGATTTTATGTTAACATATATAGTAGTGGTTAACATACGTTAATCGATATATTGGGGGTTACCATGACAAAGAAGAGTGACTATATTAGCATACCTGAATTTGCCAAGATCCTGGGCCTGAGCAGGATAGCGATATTTAAGAAGGTGAAAAAAGGCGTTATTAAAGCTGCCAAAATAGGCAGGAATTACGCCATACCACGAGCCTATGTTGACAGCATACTGGGGAAGACCCTTGGCGAAGGCGATAAAAAAGAGGTCGATATTGCGGTCAAAAAGACCATCAAAGAATACGGTAGGACGCTTAAGCTTCTGGGTAAAG
>CAZYZC010000014.1:0-13687 GCA_964650985.1 uncultured Planctomycetia bacterium
TCTCGGGATCGACGACCCCTTTAAGAGCCGAAAGGAATTCCTCCGCGGCATCGACCACTTTAAGATTCAGCTTGAAGTGTTTCTGGAATACCTCCCGCACGAGTCTGGCCTCGTCCTTACGGAGAAGCCCGTTGTCGACGAATACGCAGACCAGCCTGTGCCCTATGGCCGTATGGATCAGCATTGCGGCCACGGAGGAATCGACCCCTCCCGATAGGCCCAGTATAACCCTGTCGCCTTTAGCGGTATTTCTTATATCCTCTATTGTCTCCCGGACGAAAGACTTCATCGACCAGTCGCCCCGAGCCTGGCATATGCTCTTCACGAAGTTCTTAAGCATCTGGATGCCGCACTGGGTATGCGCTACTTCCGGGTGGAACTGAACCCCAAAAAGGCGCCTCTCCCGGTCCGCGAACGCGGCTATCGAAGTGTTCCTCGACATCGCTATGCGTTTGAATCCGCGCGGCATCTTGTGGACCTTGTCCCCGT
This sequence comes from uncultured Planctomycetia bacterium, assembly GCA_964650985.1. GTDB lineage: Bacteria > Omnitrophota > Gorgyraeia > 2-01-FULL-45-10 > 2-01-FULL-45-10 > JAPLMF01. The sequence continues at coordinate 490 of CAZYZC010000014.1, forward strand.
GGCTCATCCATGAAGTGCTCTGTTTCGGCACGCCTTTAAAGAGCGACGTATTGTCCGTCACGGTCAATGTAGCCCGGCCGTATTCCCGCGAAGGGGCCCTGTCCACGGTGCCTCCGAGGGTCTTTGCCATGAGCTGCATGCCGTAACATATGCCGAGTACCGGTATGCCCAGTTTGAATATCTTAGGATCGCAGTGCGGAGCCCCTTTCTGGTAGACGCTGGCGGGCCCGCCGGAAAGTATGATGCCTTTTATCGACTTACGGTCAATATGATCGGCGGATATGCCCGGTTCGACTATCTCGCAGAATACCGACAGCTCCCTGACCTTTCTTGCTATAAGCTGGTTATACTGGGAACCGAAGTCGAGTATCAGTATCTTTTCGCGCGGCATTTAGGATATCCCCCTGCAGAGTTTTGCTTCAAGAGATTTTTTGGACGGCGGTTTACATATCTTAGTGGGGTAATTACCGGTAAAGCACGCCGCGCAGAAGTTGTCTTTTGGCAGCATCATGGCTCCGAGCATGCCTTCGAGGCTTAGATAGTTCAGGGTGTCGACGCCTATGAACTTTCTTATGTCCTCTATCGAATGGTTTGCCGCTATCAGCTCTTTCTTCGTAGGGAAGTCTATGCCGTAGAAGCACGGCGATATGAGCGGCGGACAGCTGACGCGCATGTGTATCTCTTTGGCGCCGGCGTCTCTTAAGGCTCTGACCCTGCCTCGGGACGTGGTTCCGCGCACTATGGAGTCCTCTACTATGACTATGCGCTTACCCTTTATCACCTCATGCACGGGATTCAGCTTAACGCGGACCTTGAAGTCGCGCACCAGCTGACTGGGCTGTATAAAAGTCCGGCCGATGTAATGGTTGCGTATAAAGCCTATCTCAAAAGGTATTTTCGATTCCTCCGCATATCCTAAAGCCGCATATGTCCCTGAGTCCGGTATCGGCATCACTATGTCGGCCTCCGCCGGGCTTTCTTTTGCAAGCGCCCTGCCGAGGTTCTTACGCGTCAGATAAACGCTCTTTGTGAATATCGAACTGTCGGGCCTGGCGAAGTATATGTATTCGAATATGCAGGAGGCGGGCTTCTTCGGTTCGGCCGGTTTTATGGACGCCAGTCCGTTCTTATCGATTATGAGCGTTTCACCGGGCTCTATATCGCGTAAGTATTTGGCTTGCATCATATCGAGGGCGCACGTTTCGCTTGCGACCACATAGGCGCCGCCGATCCTCCCCAGGCATAGCGGCCTGAAGCCGTGAGGGTCCCTTATGGCGTATATGGAGTCGTTGACCATCAGGACGAATGAGAATGCGCCCTCTATCCTGGAGGTTATCGGTCCGATCTTCTGGCGGTAATTATTCTTCTGGTCCTTTACGAGTAGATGGATTATGAGCTCCGAGTCCATCGTCGTCTGCAGTATGGAACCGGAATCTTCGAGCTCGTCCCTTAATTTCACGGAATTGGTTATGTTGCCGTTATGGGCTACGGCAATGAATCCCTTCTTGTGGTTCATTAAGAGCGGCTGGACGTTCTTAACCGTGCTCGATCCGGTCGTCGAATAGCGCACGTGGCCTATGGCAATATGGCCTTTAAGTTTTTTAAGATTATCCTGATTAAAGACGTTGCCGACCAGCCCCATCCCCTTGTGCTGGTGGACTTTTTTGCCGTCAAAGCTGACTATTCCGGCGGATTCCTCGCCGCGGTGCTGGAGGGCATAGAGGCCCAGGTACGCCAGCTGAGAAGCGTCCTTGTGGCCGAAGACCCCTATTACTCCGCAATATTCTTTCATGTAAGTTTCTGCAATTCTATTGGTTATAACTTACTGCTTACAACTTTTCTTATAATATTCCTGCAGGGATGTTACCGACATCCGTTTGTTCTTTATAAGGTTCTCGATCCCGCTGACCGAGGCCTGGGCCCCGGATATGGTCGTTATGAGAGGTATGTTGTAGGTGATGGCCTGGCTCCTTATCTTAGCCTCATCCTCTTTGGTGGCTTTTCCGGCGGGGGTGTTTATTATCATCGCGACCTTATTGTCCTTTATCATATCTATTATATTGGGCCTGCCTTCGTGCAGTTTCGGCATAGCTTTTACGTCTATGTCGTTACTCCTCAGGGCGTCCGCCGTTCCGGAAGTGGCCAGTATATTGAACCCGAGATCGGCCAGCTTCTTCGCCACGAACATTATATTGCGCTTGTCCTGATTCTTGACGCTGATGAAGACGCTGCCTTTTACGGGCAGGTTCTGGCCGGCCGCTATCTGGCTTTTGGCGTAAGCCGCGCCGAAAGTAGAATCTATGCCCATGACCTCACCCGTCGATCTCATCTCCGGGCCGAGCACGGTGTCGGATCCGGGGAACCTTATGAACGGGAATACGGACTCTTTTACCGCCACGAAATCGATCTTCTTCTCTTTTGTGAAACCGAGCTCTTTTAAGGTCGCACCGAGCATTATCTTCGTCGCGAGTTTTGCCAGAGGGACATTAATGGCCTTACTGACGAATGGAATGGTTCTGGAAGCCCTCGGGTTCACCTCGAGCACGTACACAATGTTATTTTTTACGGCGTACTGAACGTTCATAAGGCCTTTTACGTTAAGCTCTTTGGCCATCGCGTACGTATTCTTTCTTATGCTTTCAATGATGTCTTTTCCGAGGGTGTGCGGCGGTAATACCATGGCGCTGTCGCCGGAATGTATGCCGGCCTCTTCTATGTGCTCGAGTATGCCCCCTATGACGCAGGTCTCGCCGTCGGCTATGGCATCGACGTCGACTTCTATGGCGTCCTCCAGGAACTTGTCCACCAGTATCGGCCTTTCCGGGGAAGCCTCGACGGCCTTCTCCATATAGTCCGAAAGCGCCTTTTCGTCATATACTATCTCCATAGCCCTGCCTCCCAGGACGAAGGAAGGCCTGACGACTACCGGATAGCCTATCCGCTCGGCGACGGCCCTTGCCTCGTCGATTGATGTAGCCGTCCCGTTATCGGGCTGCACAAGCTTCAATTTTTTAAGCATCTGCTGAAAGCGCTTGCGGTCCTCCGCTATATCTATGGAGTCGGGGCTCGTGCCCAGGATCTGCACGCCGGCCTTGGACAGCGCGCCCGATATGTTCAGAGGCGTCTGGCCGCCGAACTGGACGATTATCCCTATCGGTTTTTCCAGGTCCACTATGTTCATGACGTCCTCTACGGTCAGAGGCTCAAAATAGAGCTTGTCGGACGTATCGTAGTCCGTAGATACGGTCTCGGGGTTGCAGTTTACCATTATCGACTCAACGCCCTCTTCCTTCAGGGCGTAAGAAGCGTGACAGCAGCAATAGTCAAATTCTATTCCTTGGCCTATCCTGTTAGGGCCGCCGCCTAGTATCAGCACTTTCTTAGCCTCCGACGGCGCGCTCTCGTTCTTAGTCTCATACGTAGAGTAGTAGTAGGGTTTTGCGGCCTTGAATTCCCCTCCGCAGGTATCGACAAGCTTGTACGCCGTGTTTATCTTGTGTTTGGATCTCGATTTTTTCACGTCTTCTTCCTTTGAGTTCAACAGGTAGGCAATCTGGACGTCCGAGAACCCGTATTTCTTTGCCCTTAGAAACAGGTCCGGCGGGAGGCGCACGTCGTCTTTCGGATCGTCGTTGCGGTATTTACGGATCTCCTCCTCTATCTCCACTATCTTCCGCAGGCCGTCTATGAACCAGCGGTCTATTCTCGAAAGATCGTATATCTCGTCGTTCGACATGCCGGCCTTTATGGCGTAACGCACGTAGAAGAGCCGGTCGTCCGAGGGCAGGCGCACCCTCTCTTTTATGAGCTGCAGGGTGTCCGGGGACGGTGATTTCAGGTCGGCGTCGGATATTTTGTCCCTTCCGTCCGAGCCCAGCCCGAAGCGCCTGGTCTCCGTGGACCTTATTCCCTTCTGAAGCGCTTCCTCGAAAGTCCTTCCTATCGACATCGCTTCGCCGACGGCCTTCATGGAAGTGTTAAGCGTCCTGGAGGTCTGGGGGAACTTCTCGAAAGTGAAACGGCATATCTTGAAGACGCAGTAGTCGACCGTAGGTTCGAAGAACGCGGTCGTCCTGCCGGTGACCTCGTTCAGCACTTCCGGAAGGGTGAAGCCCACAGCGAGTTTCGTAGCGACCCTTGCTATCGGGAATCCCGTGGCCTTGGACGCCAGCGCCGAACTTCTGGACAGCCTGGGGTTGACCTCTATTATCACTATGTGGCCGTTGTCGGGGTTCTGGGCGAATTGTATATTGGCGCCGCCGCCGGTGATATCGATTTTGCGTATGATCTTCTTCGAAAGGTTTACGAACTGCGTATACTCTTCGGCTGTTAAGCTTTGAGCCGGCGCCACGACGAGCGAGTCGCCGGTATGTACTCCCATAGGATCTATATTCTCCATCGAAGTTATCATTATGACGTTGTCGACCCGGTCGCGCATAACCTCGAATTCTATCTCCTTCCATCCCAGTACCGACTGCTCCACCAGTACCTGGTGTACGGGGCTGACCTCAATGGCTTTTGCCAGGGAAGCCTCGAGCTCCTCCTTGTTATAAGCCGTTGAGCCGCCGCTCCCGCCGAGCGTATAGGCAGGGCGCAGTATGAGCGGAAATCCTATCTCCAGGCCTATCTTCATCCCTTCTTCCACAGTCCTTGCTATGCCGCTTCTGGGGACGTCGACGCCTATTTCCTGCATCGCTTTTTTGAAGAGTTCCCTGTCTTCGGCGCGCGATATGGCTTTCACATCGGCCCCTATCGACTCGACCCCGTATTTTTTCAGTATTCCCTCTTTCATTAAAAAATAAGCGAGGTTAAGGGCCGTCTGCCCTCCGAGAGTAGGCAATATCGCGTCGGGCTTCTCCTTCTTTATTATCTCTATTATGGTGCTTATTGACAGCGGTTCGATGTAGGTCCGGTCGGCCATATTGGGGTCGGTCATTATAGTGGCGGGATTGGAATTTACAAGTATCGTGTAATATCCCTCTTCCTTCAAGGCCTTGCATGCCTGCGAACCGGAGTAGTCGAATTCGCACGCCTGGCCTATTACGATGGGCCCGGAACCCAGCATCAGTATGCGTTTAATATCTTTACGCTTTGGCATGCTGCACCTCCCGCGAACCCGGCTTTGCGGCCATGGCTTTAGGCCGTTTCTTCGCCGGCAGCATCTTCAGAAACCTCAAGAAAACGTTATTCGGCTCGTCAAACCCGGGGCTTGACGGATAATACTGGACCGATATGAATTTCAACGATTTCGACCCCATCTCTTCTATGGTGTTGTCGTTGACATTACGCATCGTTACGGATACGTCTTTTCTGGATTTAAGCCCTCCGTCATCCAGTATGTAAGAATGGTTCTGCACGGTTATCTCGCCCTTATAGGAGTCTTCGCCTTTTATGGGGTAATTTACCCCGTGATGCCCTATAGACATCTTTTTGCGGTCCGCGCCGAGGGCAAGGCCCAGGATCTCATGTCCGGAGGATATGCCCAGGATCGGCACCTTACCGAGAAGAGCCTTTACGGTGTCGGTTATCCTGTGGATGTTTTCGTCCTCTTCCGGCCCGTTTGATATTATGATCCCGTCAGGACGCATGGCGAGTATCGCCTTGGCGTCGGTATCGTAAGGTACGAGCGTTACGCTGCATCCGAGGTTATTGAGCTGCTTTGTGAAGCTGGCGAGCATCCCCATGTCGAGGACCGTTATCTTGGGCCCTCCCGGAAGAGACCCTGTATCGACAGGTTTTTTTACGGAGATCTCCTTTATGTAATTTGGCAGGCCCCTCTCCTTGAATTCTTTTATCTTCGAAACGAGCTCTGTTTTGTTGAAACTCTCGGTCGATATTATGCCGTACATCTCCCCTTTGTCCCGTATGGTGGTGGCCACGGTGCGGGTATCCACGTCCGCGATCGACAGGACCTCTTCTTTCTTCAGAAAATCGGCAAACGTCATCTCCGACTGCCAATTGGACGATATTCTCGAAGACTCCTTTATGACCAGACCCGCAAGCCAGCACTTCCTGGATTCGTAGAACTTCTTCGCCGCCCCGTAATTACCTATTAAGGGGTATGTGAGCACGAGTATCTTGCCGGCATTGGAGGGGTCGGTCATCATCTCCTGGTAGCCGACCACGGCGGTATTGAGAATGACCTGCCCTATCTTTTCGCCGGCAACAGCCGTCGATACACCTTCGAATGAACTTCCGTCTTCAAGAACCAGTACGGCCTTCATAGACCTCCTTCTAAGTGACGAACAGATTCCGGGATGAAAATTTGCCGTCTGTGGTAAGGTTTACGCCCAGCATCTTAAGCCCTACCTCGTCTCCCGGGGCGGGTATGTGGGTCATGTGAACCTCGCAGTTATGCAATTGGGCCAGTTTCTTCATCGCTATCTCGGCAGTGTGGTTTGTGGTAGCGCTTATCGAAAGAGCTATGAGCGTTTCCTCGAGATCCAGGCTTTCGTGTTCGCCGCCCAGGATCACTTCCTTTAAATTGGATATCTGATTTATTATCTGAGGCGATATCAGCAGTATCTCGTCCGGTATGTTCGCCAGGACCTTCACGGCGTTGAGGACAAGGCTTGAGGCGGCGTGCATAAGCCCCGTATTCTTCCCTGTTAGTATCCTTCCGTCTCTTAGCTGTATGGCGGCTCCGCAGTATATTCCCGCAAAACCCTTTCCGTTGTTTTCGGCGTCTTCGGAAGCTTTTCTGGCCGGCTCCACTACGGGCCTGTCCGCTGTCTTGACCCCCATCTCTTCCATTAGGAACACCGCCCTGTCCACGGTCTCCTTTTTTTCAATACCCAAAACGTGCTCGGAATTATAGCGGAAGTACCTGCGTATGAGCTCCTGCTTCGCCGCCTCCCGGACCGCGTCGTCGTTCACGATCCCGAAGCCGGCGCGGTTTACGCCCATGTCGGTCGGTGAATTGTACATCGGCAGGTCCGAATCTTTTTTCAGTATCCTGGTCAGGATAAGCTTGAGTATTGGGAAACTCTCCACGTCGCGGTTGTAATTTATGGCGGTCTCGTTATATTTGTCGAGATGGAACGGGTCGACGAGATTGTAGTCTAGTATATCGGCGGTCGCCGCTTCGTAGGCTACGTTCACCGGATGTTTAAGCGGCAGGTTCCATATCGGGAATGTCTCGAACTTCGCGTAGCCGGAATTCATTCCGCGTTTATGCTCGTGGTAAAGCTGGGACAGGCACGTCGAAAGTTTTCCGCTGTTAGGCCCCGGCGCGGTCACCACGACTATCGGGCTTTTAGTCTCTATGAAGTCGTTCTTTCCGAAACCCTTGTCGCTTACGACGAAGTCCATGTCGGTGGAGTAACGCTCTATCGGATAATGCAGGTAGACCTTTACGCCCCGCCGCTCCAGCTTGTTTTTGAATATGACCGCCGACGGCTGGTTGGCAAAACGGGTTATGACGACGGCCAGGATGTTTAAGTCCCACTTCCTCAAATCGTCGATCAGCTTGAACGTGGCGGCGTCGTATGTTATCCCGAAATCGCCGCGGACCCTTCCCTTTTCGATATCACCGGCATATATAGACAGGACTATATCTATCTTGTCCTTCAATTGCTGGAGGAGGCGTATCTTTACGTTGGGGTCGTATCCTGGAAGGACGCGGGCGGCGTGATAGTCGAAGCACAGTTTTCCGCCGAACTCGAGGTATAATTTATTATTGAACTTCTTGACGCGGTCAAGTATCGCGGAGGTTTGTTCCTTAAGGTATTTTTCGTTATCGAAACCGGCTGTCTTTACCGAAACCTTGGAAGTCATATTACCGCTACCGAGCCTTTGAATTTTTTCATATACTCTTTGAAAGCCGTACGGGCTTTTGTGAAAACTTCGGGATCGCCGTCCCACCCTTTATACTCCGGATGCTGTGCCGCCCATTGTGAAAATAGCGCCCAGCGGAACCGCGCCATGGTTATCTGGTCCTGCGACAGCCCTATACCGCTCTTCTGGGATGGTGTTACCGAAGGCAGATTGGAAGTACCCTTGTAGTCCGGTATCGGCCGGATTTTTCCTGTGAGGGTGTTGTATGTCGAGGGTATCTTTACGCCGGCTATTTCATAGTTTACGGTTCTTATGAAGGCCATTCTGTAAAAAAGAAGCGTCAATACGGCCGCGGCCCCTGCTATAAACGCTATCTTAGTTCTTTTGTTCAAAAAAGACCTCTTTATTTAGCTTCAAGTTATCCAGTAATTCTAACATTTTTTCGTAGCTCTTTACAAGAGATATCTTCTCGCGCAATCTCGCGGACCGCGTAAAATTCTTTATGTACCACAGCGCGGTCTTGCGCATGAACCCGACTTTTCCGGAAGGTCCACCTTCCCTGTACAGTTCTATGTAGCCGAGGTGCCGTTTTAACGTATCTATCCTGGCTTCCGCTTCCACGGATTTTTGAGGGAGGCCGTGCAATAAAAATTCTTCAATGTCGCGGGCAAGCCATGGGTTCCCGAGGCCGCCGCGCGCTACGAGTACCCCGTCGCAAGCCGTATCTTCCAGCATTTTTTTGGCCGATTCAGGCGTGAATATGTTCCCCGAGCCGATCACGGGGATCTTTACCGAATCCTTCACCGCGCGTATCGACTCGTGGTCTATATCGCCGGCATAACCCTGCTCCCTCGTTCTGCCGTGTATGAATATGGCCGATGCGCCGCTCGATTCGCAGTTCCTGGCGATCTCGGATATCGCCTTCAGGTCCCTCTCGGCATATCCGGACCGGAGCTTTACGGTTACCGGCACCGGCAGCGCGGAAGCAAGCGCGTGTATTATCTTATAGAGCGTTTCCGGGTGTTTAACAAGGTAGGCCCCCGCCTTTTTACGCACGGCTTTCTTTACCGGACAGGCCGCGTTTATATCGATGAATACCGGCTTTGAAACCTCCAGTATCCTCCTGGCGGATTTGAGCATGCCGGCGGGGTTTTCGCCGAGGATCTGCGCGGCAACGGGATTATCCTCGGGGACGCTCTTTAATATCGAAAGCGTCTTTTTGCTTTTAGCGTATATTATCGAATTGGAATCGACCATCTCGAAGAACGCGAAACGCGCGCCGTTCTCCCTGGCGATCAGCCGGAGCGACAGGTCCGTGCATCCGGCCATCGGAGCGAGAAGGATATTTGTGTCTATTGTGCATGAACCAATTTTTATCATAATTTAACAGGGGTCAGGCACCTATTTTGAAAAAAGTTTAGAAAGAGGTGCCTGACCCCTTCCTATTTATCATATGTCGAGTAGTAGTAAGGGGTGTAGGCCTTGAATTCCGCGGCGCAGGTGTCGACGAGCTTGAAGTCGGGGTGTATACCATGGGCCTTTCGCATGGCCCTGATATCGTCCTCACTTGTGCCGGTGAGCGCCGCTATCTGCCGGTCGCTGAAACCGTATTCCTTTGCGGTGGACAATAGCTTCACCGTGATCGACCCATTCTTTGAGGCTATAGTTTTTTCCATGTCGATTATCTCTTTTATGTTGTGGAGAAACCACCTGTCTATCTTTGTTATGTCATGTATCCGGTCAATATCGAATCCTGCGCGTATCGCGTCGCCTATATAGAATATCCTCTCGGCGTTCGGGACGGTCAGCCTGTCCCGGATCAGGTTTGAGACGTCGGGAGTAATCTCCCCCACCCCTTCTCTGAATAATATGCTTTCAAGCCCGGACTTCTTTATCTCAAGCGAGCGCAGACCCTTCTGGAGGGCTTCCTTGAAGGTCCTTCCTATCGACATCGCCTCGCCCACCGACTTCATTGATATCGTCAATGTCGGATCCGAAGCCGGAAACTTCTCAAAAGTGAAGCGCGGTATCTTTACCACGCAGTAGTCTATCGACGGCTCGAAACACGCCGGCGTCTCTTTGGTTATATCGTTGGGGATCTCATCGAGCGTGTACCCGACGGCGAGCTTCGCCGCTATCTTGGCTATCGGGAAGCCGGTGGCTTTCGAGGCCAGGGCCGATGAACGCGATACCCTGGGATTCATCTCTATGACGACCATCCGGCCGTTTGCGGGGTTGACGCCGAATTGTATGTTCGAACCGCCGGTCGCTACGCCTATCTCTCTTATACAGGCTATCGCGGCGTCGCGCATCTTCTGGTACTCCCTGTCGGTCAGCGTCTGGGCGGGTGCCACAGTTATGGAGTCGCCCGTATGCACTCCCATGGGGTCGAAGTTTTCGATCGAGCATATGATGACCACGTTATCCTTCGTATCGCGCATGACCTCGAGCTCGAACTCTTTCCATCCGATTATCGATTCTTCTATCAGGATCTCGCTTATCATGCTCGATTCGAGGCCGCGCTTTGCGAGCGATTTAAAGTCCTGGATATTGTAGGCTACACTTCCGCCGGTGCCGCCCAGAGTGAAGCTCGGCCTGATAATAATGGGAAATCCTATATTCTCCGCGGCGGCGTATGCCTCATCCATCGTCCTGGCGATCCCGCTTTTCGGCAGATCGAGGCCTATCTTCTGCATGGCTTTTTTGAAGAGCTCCCTGTCCTCGGCCTTCTTTATGGCCTTTATATCGGCTCCGATAACCTCGACCTTGAATTTTTTCAGGACACCGGACTTCTCCAGCCCCACGGCGGTATTGAGCGCCGTCTGGCCTCCGAGAGTCGGTAAGAGCGCGTCCGGGCGTTCCTTCTCTATGACCCTGGCGACCATGTCTACGGTTATCGGCTCGATGTAAGTCCTGTCGGCCAGCTCGGGATCGGTCATTATCGTGGCGGGATTGGAATTTACCAGCACTACGGTATAGCCGTCCTGCCTTAAGACTTTACAGGCCTGCGACCCCGAATAGTCGAATTCGCACGCCTGGCCTATGACTATGGGGCCGGAGCCTATTATCAGTATTTTACGTATGTCGGTTCGTTTAGGCATGGTTAGCGTTTTGCGTTTAGCGTATAGCGTTTAGGGTTTTTCATCATCTCAACGAACCTCCCGAACAGATACTCCGAATCGTGCGGGCCCGGAGCAGCCTCCGGGTGGAACTGGACCGAAAATACAGGGAGTTTCTTATGCCGCATGCCTTCGAGGGTGCCGTCGTTTAGATTGGAATGGGTTATCTCTAGCTCTTTCTTATTGAGGGTGTCGATGTCCACGCAGAAGCCGTGGTTCTGAACGGTTATCGCTACCTTGCCGGTCTTCAGATCTTTTACAGGGTGATTTCCCCCGTGGTGCCCGAATTTCAGTTTAAACGTCTTTCCGCCGAACGCCTGGCTCAGCATCTGGTGGCCGAGGCATATTCCGAATATCGGAATACGGCCTATGAGATCTCTTACGGTACTTACCACGTACGGAACCGCCGCCGGATCCCCGGGGCCGTTTGACAGGAGTATGCCGTCGGGTTTCAGCGCGAATATGTCTTTTGATGCGGTTTTAGCCGGCACGACGGTGACTTTGCAATCGTTTTTCGCAAGTTCCCTCAATATGTTGAACTTTACTCCGCAATCGAGCACAACGACCTTGTGCTTCCCGGCTTTATTCCACTCGTACCCTTTTGCAGGGGCGACTTCTTTTACCAGGTCCACTCCGGCAAGTCCCCGTGATCGCCTGGCTTTCTGTATCAATTCCTTTTCATTCTGCTCGACGGTCGTTATCACGGCCTTCAGCTCGCCGGACTGCCGTATTCTGAGCGTCAGCGCGCGGGTGTCTATCCCCTCTATTCCTATGATCTTATTCTCTTTGAGGTACTCCCCGAGACTTTTACGCGAGCGCCAGTTCGAGGCTACTTTTGAGTATTCCTTGACTACAAAGCCTTCTAGAAACAAACCCTTCGATTCGACGTCCTCGTCGTTTACGCCGTAATTGCCTATCAGGGGGTACGTCATAGTGACGATCTGCCCCTTATACGACGGGTCCGTCAATACCTCCTGATAACCGGCCATGCTCGTATTAAAGACGACCTCCCCGGATCTTTCGCCTTCAGAGCCGAAAGAGGTCCCCTTGAATATAGTGCCGTCTTCCAGAGCGAGAAATGCCTTCATTTTGCTTTCCGTAAAGAAGCCGTTACAAACTCCCTGAACAGCGGATGAGGCCTGTCCGGCTTGGATTTAAATTCCGGATGGAATTGCACCGCTATGAAGAACGGATGATCTTTTATCTCGACCATCTCCACAAGGTTCTTCTTAGGGTACAGGCCGGATAAGATTATACCTTTTTTCTCAAGCATTTTTCTATATTTATTATTAAATTCGTACCTATGGCGGTGGCGCTCGCTTATCGAAACGTTCTTATAGGCCCTGTATGCGAGCGTCCCCTTTTTGACCCTGCACGGGTATGCTCCGAGCCTCATAGTGCCGCCCATGTCACGCACGTTCTTCTGCTCCGCCAGGAGGCTTATTACCGGATGCGGCGTCTTCTTGTCGAACTCCGATGAATTGGCTTTCCTGAGGCCGCAGATGTTCCGGGCAAATTCTATAACGGCGCACTGCATTCCGAGGCACAGCCCCAGAAAAGGTATTTTGTTCTCCCTGGCGAATTTTATCGCCGAGATCTTTCCCTCTATACCGCGGTACCCGAATCCTCCCGGAATGAGAATGCCCGATACCCCTTTAAGAAACTTCGAAGCGCCGTCCTTCTCTATGTCCTCGGAGTCTATCTTATGTACTATAACTTTAGTGTCGTTATATATTCCGGCATGAACCACCGCTTCGTATATTGACTTGTAAGCGTCCTGCAGACCTATATACTTACCGACGACGGCTATTTCTACTTTCTTACGCGGAGATATCGCCCGTTCGACGACTTTAGACTGCCAGCTCCTGAGGTCCGTCGAAGTACACTTCAAACCGAAATGTTTTAATATTATTTTATCAAGCCCCTGGTTTTTAAATATTATAGGTACCTCGTATATTGTACCGGCATCCTTGGACTCGATAACGGACTCTTTTGTTACACTGCAGAATAGAGATATCTTCTCCTTAATATCGTCGGAAAGCGATTTTTCGGTCCGGCATATGAGGATATCCGGCTGTATGCCTATTTCCCTTAATTTTCCTACTGAGTGTTGAGTGGGCTTGGTCTTTATCTCCTCGGCAGTTTTGATGTATGGGATAAGCGTGAGATGTACGTATAGGGTATTCTTATATCCGGCATCTATTCTGAATTGGCGGATGGCTTCCAAAAACGGCAAGCTCTCTATATCTCCCACGGTGCCGCCAACCTCCACTATCACTATATCAGCTTTGGAAATCTGGGCA
>CAZYZC010000015.1:0-8836 GCA_964650985.1 uncultured Planctomycetia bacterium
ACCGCCGCTGTCCCCGCGGCCACGCCGAACCGTATCGCATTAGGTACAGGCATGCCTTTTGCCAAACTTAGAACAATGCCCGCGACCATGCTATCACCGGCGCCCACTTTACTGACAACAGGCACTGTCGGCGGCACAATACGTTCTACCCTTCCACCAAAGGCCGCGATAATCCCGGCCGCGCCAAGCGAGACAACCACTATTTCGCTTTGCCCGGTTTTTACAAGCTCGCGCGCTTTTTCTTTAATTTGCGGCTCTTCCTTTATCTCTTCGTCAAATAGTTCCCTGAACTCGCGAATATTAGGCTTGATCAGGTAGACGCCTTCCCGTAAAACCAGTTTTAGATTTTCACTCGGCGCGTCAACGATAACTTTGATATCTCTTTCTTTTCCTATCCGCGCTACGCGCGCGTAGAAATCCCCCGGCACACCAGAAGGAAGGCTGCCGCTAGCCACGATATAATCCGGCTTTGGTTCGGCGCTTTTTAATTCTTCAAGGCATCTCTGCCATTCTTCTTCAGATAAAACAGGCCCGGGCATTCCAAAGCGGTATTGAAGACCCGTGGACTCTTCAAGAATGATTACGTTTTCTCGTATCGTGCCTTTGATAGAGATCGGCTGATGGCCTATCTCTTCTTTTTCTAATAGGCCGTTAAGCAATTGCCCTACTATGCCTCCTGACGGATACAAAAGCCTTGATTCTCCACCCAGCTTCTTTATGGCCCTTGAAACATTAACTCCCCCTCCGCCCGGCTCATACGAGGGTGCCTTACAATACAGTTTGCGCTCAACAATAACCCGATCAACGCTCGCGCTCTTATCAATAGACGGATTCATTGCCAAAGAAAAAATAGTCTTCATTATGTTGCCTTTTGTATATACAGTGTCTGCGTAGGATAGGCAAACTCTATACTCCGCTTTTCAAACTCTTCCTTGAGCGCGAAATTGATCTCCTGTTGGATATCCATATATTTATTGTAATCCGGATTCAAAACAAAATATACGACTTCAAATATCAGGCTGAAATCCCCATAACTAAAAAAGTGAGCGCGGTCAAAAGCCGCATCCTTGGTGCTCTTGATGATATTTTCGATAATTTTGGGGATTTCTTTTAACTGCTTAAGTGAGGTTTGATATGTTACTCCTATGCGGAATAAAACACGCCTTTTCTCCATAAGGCTATAATTACGCACGCGCGAATCAGTAAGATCAGTATTAGAAAATACCACCTGCTCACCGCCTAAACTGCGTATGCGAGTTGTTTTGATTCCAATGTACTCAACCGTACCCATGAAATCGCCGATGATTATAAAATCCCCTATTTTGAACGGATGGTCAAACACTATAGAAAAATAACTGAAAAAGTCTTTCAGGAGCGCCTGCGCGGCTATAGCTACCGCTATGCCGCCGATTCCTAATCCGGCGATTAACGTGGAGACTTTATAACCAAGGTTATCTAATAGAATTATAATCGCCAGAACCCAGATCAAAATTTTAACGGCCCATAACATACCATCAAGGCTGCGTACCAATGTAGGATCTTGCCGCTTTTTGGCAAGATATATATTAATACCCCAGCCGGCAACTATAACAACTATGCGCGCGGCAAAAAAAGTAATAATAATCATTTCCAGAGCGTTAATTAGTGCTCCGGCGCCCAAAGGTAATTTTAATGTCTTGGTGCTCACATAAAAGCAACTAATATATAATGCCGGCAAGACGATCTTTTCCAGGATTTTTACCAACAAGCCATTAAACGTCATGGTGGTTTTTTCAGCAAATTTCTTGAGGCGCTTTATAAAAACACGGATGACCACTTTGACAAACAGCAAACTTAAGAATAATGTTAATAAGGCGATAATGTAATCCAAAATGCGGTTGCCTAAAAATACTTGCTCTAGAATTTTTAGGTCCATTTTACCTCCTTACTTAGTTTAAACCCATTAAAAAGCCATCCTGCATTCATATGCAAGACGGCGGCCCGACCACTTCTTGCCTAATCGTCCAATTCAACGTTTCAACAACATGGTAATCCATCTCACAAAAATAAATCCAAGATAAATCCCGATTCCAAGCAGGAACCCGATCAAGATCAGCCGTAAAATTAACATGCCGGCCTCTATTTAAGCTGTTTTAGGTATTTGTAATAATCGCTGTCCGTGGTCAAAATAACAGTCGAGCTGGCATCAATAGTATTCTTGTAAGTCTCAATCGTCTTAAGGAAAGAATAAAACTCCGGATTCTGTGAATACGCTTGAGCGTATATATTGATCGCCTCAGCATCGGCTTTCCCTACAATAGACTGGGCTTGCCGATAGGCCTCTGACGTGATCAACTTTAACTCTTTTCCTGTCTGCCCCTCTATCTCAGCGGATTTCCCGTGCCCTTCCGAACGATATTTTTCGGCGGCGCGTTTTCTTTCGGCAATCATCCTATCATATACTTTATTACGTACTTCTTCCACGTAATTTATTCGCTTTACGCGCGCATCCATTATCTCAATGCCGTATTGAGGAGCGAGCACTTTTGCTTTATCCAATATCGCACGCGTCAACCGCTGCCTGCCAAGCTCGATACGTTCCAACGCCTCTTCGCTAACAATTGCATCTTCTCCGAATTCCTTGGTTTCTAATATGCGGTTTGAATCCCTTACCGCTTCAACCAATAAATGACCAGTAACGGCATCACGCGTAGCAGAATTAATGATATCATCCAAGCGGCTGGAGGCATTTAGTTCGTTAGTTACGGACTGCAGGAATTTAAGAGCATCCACTATTCTCCAGCGCGCCATCGTATCTACCCAGATATATTTTTTGTCTTTTGTAGGTATCTGGTTGGGCTCGCCGTCCCATTCCAGAAGCCTCTTTTCAAAATAATGCGCTTCCTGGATAAACGGTATTTTGAAATACAAGCCCGCTGACGTTATAGGAACGCCTACAGGTTTACCGAACTGAGTAATTACTACTTGTTTTGTCTCATCTACTATATATAACGCTCCGCTCATAAGCGCAAAGGCAACAAAAATAAATATCATGATAATAGGTCCTATAATTTTACCTAATGCTTTGTATTTCATTGTCCCCTACCCCCCTTCTTTCCTATATCTAATAATGGCAATATAGAAGACTGCCTTGGGTCAATAATATATTTATCTTTTACCTTGGGCAAAACCTCATTTAACGTTTCAAGATATAATCTTTTCTCTGTTATCTCCGGAGCTTTTTTATATTCGCTTAAAGTGGCTAAGAACCGCTCCGCTTCGCCTTTTGCCCTATTTATCTTGTCGAGGGAATATCCTTCCGCCTCACGGATTGTGCGCTCCGCTTCGCCTTTTGCCTTAGGGACAACTTTATTGTACGCCTCCCAGGCCTGATTGATCATCTTCTCTTTCTCTTGCTTTGCCTCGTTTACTTCGTTAAAAGCAGGCTTTACCTTGTCGGGAGGGTTTA
Organism: uncultured Planctomycetia bacterium; assembly: GCA_964650985.1. GTDB lineage: Bacteria > Omnitrophota > Gorgyraeia > 2-01-FULL-45-10 > 2-01-FULL-45-10 > JAPLMF01. Next base: position 3,449 of record CAZYZC010000015.1, read on the forward strand.
CATCCAGCAATTTCACCGTAATAACCTGAACTCCGGTTTGATAATCATCCAATATCTTCTGTGTTTCAATTTGAGCCAAGTGATCTATCTCTTCTCTTTTAATTGTAAGCACCTCGTCAACGGTGTAATCTCCTACCAGGCGGCGCATAATTACTTCGGAAACATCCCGTATGATATTCCGCGGATTGCGCACAACAAAAAGGAGTTTTATGGGATCTTTAATCTTGTATTGCACAATCCAGCGTACATCGAGTATATTTAAATCGCCTGTAAGCATTAACGACATATCTCTATTTCCTTCAAAAGTATCTCTAGAAGAAGAAATATCTCTTCCTGTGCCAAACTCCTCCTTAAAAATTTTCTCTACTTTAATCGCTGTGACTTTCTCTATGCCAAAAGGGATCTTTGCATGCAAACCGGGCGAGCTCAGCCTAATGTATTTACCGAACCGTTGAATTACCCCAACCTCGTCCGGCCCTATTGAATAAATAAACCCCTTAAGCCCTATGATTATAAACAAAGCTGCCGCTATCCAAATAAAATGCTTGCTAAAACTGGAAAATTTCTTTTTGCCTATATCGATAATCTCATCCGGTGAAGGAACATTTTGCCATTCCATGAGTTCTCCTTTCTTTGTTTAAAAAAACCGCCATCTGTAATTACTTACAGATGGCGGCCCGACCATCAATTAAACCTCTGGGGATACTTAAGTATTCCCAGACCGCTTATACTAAATTCTCAAATACAATGTACCACAATTAAATAAAAATACAACAAATTAATAAGGTGACTCCCGTAAGGACGCCCAGAAATATAGCGCGGCAGAAAGACTCTCTGCATAAAACTTGTAGAAATAAAATTTTAGTGCAAGAGGTACAGTTGTTTGAATTGTGCAACTTAAAAACTTATCGCTTTCAGTAATGCGGACTTGGAGATAGGAATAAATAACTATACGCTCAGTTCACGGGGGATAAAATCTATGCTCAGCCTTACTCTTAAGACCGCGGCGAGCCTAGCAAGGGCTTTGATATTAATCCTACTGTCTTTAGTATCATTGATTTTACTTCCGGGAAAAGAGTATGGGTGGAATCAATAGAATAATACTTCTGCCTGCCTGAGATACGGCTTTTTAAAAGGCCTGTTGATTCAAGACGGATTAATTCTCTACGTACAGGATCAAATACCTCGTCTATCAGGCGATCAATTTCCCTGACATAGTATTCTTTCTTGGGATTAAAGATAAACAGCTTCAGTATAACCTGACCCCCTTAACCTGTGCCAATATTTAAGTTATAATATGGCAACAGAAAGGGGTTTTTTATGGCAAAGAAAGGATTCAAAGCAGAACAGATCGTGTTGCTATCGCAAAATACATATCATTCATTTTCTTTCTCCTTCTTCAAAAAACTACCGCAATTTTAAGGGGGCGGAAAATCAATTTAAAAACTCAAGTCCTTTTATAATACTATCACAAACCATCTGAATAATGTTCCTAAAATTTCTTGTATCGGCCTTGCCTAAAGCCATATAATATTTATACCTGTCTTCAATCTGAATTATCGCTGGCGGAAAACCTTTACTTAATAATTGGGTAATCATAATCAAACGCCCAACCCTGCCGTTTCCGTCAAAAAAGGGATGAATCGCCTCAAATTCATAGTGGTCCTGGGCAACCTTGCCTATTGGGTCATTACCATAATGGTTAATCTGTTTAATGAATTTACCCATCCGCAGTGGAACCTCCTGCGCTGAGGGCAAAGGTACTTCTGTGTTAGTTAAATTAACAAAACCTGTCCTATATTTACCGGGTAGTTTATCGTTAAAGTTATACATGACAATTTCATGCAGCTTTAAGATATACTTCTCATCGATTTTAAAATTAGCTCGAATATTTTCCATTAGGAACTGCAATGCGTTTTTATGATTAACTGCTTCTAATATCTCAAATATTTCCTTTCCCTTGACCTTTCTTCCCTCAAATGCCATTTTGGTTTCCTTCTTAGTCATTCGACTTCCTTCTATGGCATTAGAGTTATATGTCATCTCTAGGAAAAAATGGTCCCTTAATTTTTTGTTTGTTTTTAAAATCTTAATCGGGTCTTTGAGCTTCTTCCTTAGCTCCAAAACTACGCTCCTTAAATCCACGTATTCCTTGAACAGCTGGTCAATATCCCGAGATTGAGCGAGGTGCGGCTTAATGCCTTTATCCAGCCAGCGGTATATGGTCTTATAGCTTACCTCCAGGCGCCTGGCCAGCTCGGAACGCGAAACACCTGTTTCTTTAAGTATCTTCTCTAACTTTTCTTTATCGCTAATTGGATAAGTCTTCATATTTACGCCTCCCCGGACATATAGGACATTTGTCCCATACTAATCATCAATTAGAATATACCATATGTCCTATCATTGTCAAGTAATTTATTATTCTTGAGCGGGAAACCTTTTGGTGGGGGCGCGCTTCTAATACCCGCCTAATACTGCAACTTCAGACCGGAAAATGTCTCTGCTTTCTTTACGACATAGTAAGGGTCAGGATATTCTTGCCTCTTTCCCTGCGATGCGATACGGATTTTGCGAATTTACGGATTAAATGTATCCCGAGCCCGCCTATTTTCCTTTTTTCGATCGGACTATTGAGATCCGGTTCGGGAAAACCGAGCGGATCAAAAAATATACCGTCATCTTCGACTTCTAAAATTATTCCGCCCTTCCCAACCCTGAAACGGACCGATATTTCGTGCTTTCCGTCCTTGTCTTCGTAGGCGTAATAAATAATATTTACGATCGTTTCTTCCAAAACAAGGTTGATATCATTAACCACTTTTTGCGGGAGACCGTGCCTCGCTCCGAAATCAGCAACCGCTCCTTGCAGCTTTACCAGCTCCGGGAGCCTATTTTCCAATACAACCGTCTCTTCATACATGGAACATATTCTTTTTAACGATATTATCGAAGCCCTTCAATCGATCTTCATAAGCTTGTCAACACCGGCGATCTTAAAAACTTTTTTGATCTCCGGGCTCACATTGACCAAGGATAGATTTCCGGCCCCCGCCTCCTTAACTACCTGAAAACAGATCCTTAAGAAAGAAGAAGCGATGTATTCGACCTTTGTAAGATCGAACACCACCGGGCTTTTCATTTCCTGGACTTTGCCCAAAAGCTCTTTTTCAAAATTCATGCAATTTACGGTATCAAGCCTCTCTTCGAATACGCACAAAAGTTTTCCGCCATCAGGAACATAATTGATCATTTTTCCCCCGTCATTGTTTTATGTATTTTCATTATATTTCTTTTCAATAGTGCCGGCGTCCGCGGATTCATCAAAATAAAGTTTTTTGTCAAAACCCGCAAAACGCTGGTTGATCCGGCGCCTGCAGATCCTCTGAATATTCAGAAGATGCCTGGCCGTGACGTTATCCGTCGTTATGTTTTTCCCGCCTGTGCCGCAGCCCAACGTAAAAGAAGTACGCAGCGTATTGTAAATACCGCCTACGGCGCCTTGAGAAGCAGGCATGTTGACGACAATACGGCCGGCGTTCATCACAAGCGCGAACGCTTTTATTTTTGCCTCATCATTGGAAAACAGGCTTACCGTGTGCCCTATACCGCCGTAAAAATTAAGGTCAATGCAAAGATTGACCGCATGATTAAAATCGTTGGCGCAGTAAAACGCTATTATCGGGGCAAGTATCTCTGCGGATAGCGGATATTCTTTTCCCACCCCGTGCAGCGGCGCCACCAATAGCCGGGTATCAGCGGGTATGGTGATACCCGCCATTTCCGCGATTTTTGCCGCAGGTTTTCCGATAACCTTAACGCTCATGATGCCTTTTTGCGCGTCAAAAGCGATTGCCTCGACTTTTTTTATTTCTTCCTCGGAAAGGATATACGCTTTCTGTTTTTTGAGTTCATTCAGGAGTTCGTCCACCTTGCATTTTTCGACAACGATCGACTGCTCGCTGGCGCAGATAGTCCCATAGTCGAAGAGCTTCGAGATCATTATCTGCTCGACTGCGAACGGTATATCAGCCGTCCTTTCGATAAAAACCGGAACGTTGCCGGCGCCGACTCCCATCGCGGGCGTACCCGAACTATAAGCGGCGTTCACGAGCGCTCCGCCGCCCGTGGCAAGTATCAGCGCTAATTTTTTGTGCTGCATTAGCTGCTGTGTCTGCTCACGCGAAATGCTCTCAACCCACTGAATGCAATCTTCCGGAGCATCTGCCCGAAGCGCCGCCTCATAACAAATCCGCGCGGCTTCAATAGAGCACTTTACCGCGCTCGAATGCGGCCGGATAATGATCGGGTTCCTTGTCTTAAGGGAAATCAGTATTTTGAACATAACCGTAGATGTGGGATTGGTGACCGGTATGACCGCCAAAATAGGGCCTATCGGCTGGGCGACCTCATCTATGCCGCGCTCTTCGTCCTCGGATATAATGCCGACGGTTTTGAGATACTTAATGTCCTCGTACACCAGCTGCGTCGCGACGACGTTTTTTATAACTTTGTCATGCCAGTTGCCTATGCCGGTTTCTTCTTCGGCGAGTTGGGCGAGCTTGATGCGGTTATTAAAACCGGCCTCGTAAACGGCTCTTGCTATCCGGTCCGTCTGCTCCTGCGTATATTCGTTGAAAATGGCGGCGGCGCATACAGCTTTATTCATGATGGCGTCCACATCTATCATCAATTTATTATCCACATTGCCTCCCTGTTTAAAATAATACGAATCAACGCTCCGAGGGAAATTCCCTTGGACTCGAATATTATAACTCCGATAATCTAACTATTCAACCCCTTGATCCTGCGATAGAATCGAGGCAACTATTCTCTCTATTTAATAACTGAGAGAATGATTACTGGGGTCATTCTTCCCAGATGTTATAACTTTTGCAAAGGAAAAATAATTTTTCTCCCCCGGGTAAAGCCGGTTTATAAGGAAATAGCTTAAAATGCCCCGCGCCCTGGGAGGCGATCCTCCCAAAATGAAGATGCAACAGCAGGACCTTGTTACGGTCTTTTACACTCAAAAACAGCCACTCCGGGCTGCTTCAGGTATGGTTCCCAGAACCGGGCGCCGAATTTTTTTATACCGTCCTGCGATACTTCTATGCCTTGCCATTTAATATTCGTAAAGCCGGCCGCAGTCAAAGCATCCCGATAAGCCTCCTTCGTCCAATGATAGTTATTAAAAACACACGCAGGCTTACCATCCTCGTACAACGTGACCTCGATAACAGACCCGTCCCTGAGCGGGCCTTCGCAGGTCCTCGTGATATCATATCTTTTATCCGGTTGCAGCGGTTTATCGGGGCAGCTGTTTAATCCGACAAATCTTCCGCCATCCTTGAGATTGGCGTAGATATTCCTGCACATGGCGGCGAG
>CAZYZC010000015.1:8936-13172 GCA_964650985.1 uncultured Planctomycetia bacterium
AGGGATTAAAGCCGGTTTAAAAACAGAATATAATGATATTGGCGATAAAATAAAGAATCCCGATAAAAAGTTCTTTTGGGTTGCCATATTGAAAGAACCGCATTACTCCGGAAACCACCAGTAGAGATGAGCCTAAAATCGCCACTATTTGATACAAGCTTAATTTAATCATCGTTCTTCTCCTGAGGTAGTGCTTCGATGCAAAGGTGAGGGGATTAAATGTTTTTTGGCATAACAAATATTAAAAATAGAGCAAAGGCTAAACCAACAATACCGAGAACGGAAAATGTTGCTTGAATTCCCAATTGATCGGCAATTATACCGGCCATAACCGGCCCGATTACATAGCCGATGTTTTCAAAAAAATCGCCCAATTCCTGGATTTCCTTTTTTTCCTTCGGAGATTTATGGATATAATGAGCATAAATGCCGTGAGTGATCGGTTGAATAATGCTTATAAAACAAAAGGCGGCAAAAATAATTAAGATAACTATCACGGGAGATTTAAAAAAATAGAAAAACGAAAGTATTAAAGACCCGATTAAGAGCCCAAAGATTAGCGAATTTTTATCGCCGAATCTTTTCGTTATTTTGCCGACAAAACCTCCCATAATTGAAGCCGGAAGGAGATAAGCAAACATAAAAATACCGTCAAATGGCTCCAGCGGTAAATTTTCGGCAAAGAGCGGGCCTAAGATAAGAAAAAATGAATCAATTACGGTATAAAACGCCCCTAAAATTAATACCGGCAGAATTATTTTACCCGTCTTTTTCCAGGCTGAAATTTCTTCGGATAGGCTTGCCCTTGGAGTCGGTTTTTCCGGAATAAATTGTTGCACCTGGCGGGTTTGTAAAACAAGCGCGATAAAAAATATCGCCGAAATAACAAGAAACAATAAGCCCGCGAAAAAAGGCCTGTTTCCAACTGTATCGATAATTAGAAAACCGGCTATTAACGGCGCCAATAAACAGCCCAGGGATTGAAAAACATGGATCAAGCCAAAGCTAGCTGTTTGTTCGTGTTCAGGAAAATAGCGGCAGGTAAAATCCATGGTGCCGAAATTTTTCAGGTCGTAATAAAATCCCCAAACTACCATCGCCAATAAGTATAGTACAAATGAATTGGCGCGCCAAATTATAAAAAGATAAACCAAGGCGCCGGCAAACATAGCAATAAAAAGCCGGCGATAAACAGGGTTTTTAAATATTTTATAGATGACAAAATCAAAAAAAGCTCCGGCAACGGCCGCAGAGCCGATAATTATGCCTATGAGGGTTTTAGATAATCCGCGCTCAAGAGTAACCAGCGGAATCAAATAGGCTATAATTCCGTCAAAAAGAGAAAATAACAGAATAACTATTCCAAAAAGGTAAATAAGTTTGTTTCTATCCGTTGAGGGTATTTTTTGAACAAACTCTGCAAATTTTGGCATAATTTTACTTTTTTGTAATTCCGGGGTCCGGGGCTAGCCATTTAAAAAATAATTTACTGCCTCCAATTGATAACTGCGATTCTTCCGGTAGCCCGCATGCTTACCCTGGGGATCGATGTTCAGCCGCACTACCCGTCCGCCGTTTTTAGTAACCAGATCTGCGGTGTAACGCATATACTCGGCCATCTTGGTACCCCATTCTTCGTCCTGCTCTCCGGCATAAAGGTAAAAATCTATGCCTTTAAAGCACTCTGTGCCGAGTTGCCCGGAAGTAAGTTGAGCAAAGATCTTATCCGGTAGTTGCGATTCTCCGGGCGCAACTACATTATCAAAAGGTATCCCCCCGGAATGAGCGATTACCATATCGATATATTTTGCGGAATTATGGTCCAGATAGGCAACCTGAAAAGATGTCACCGATCCCCGGCTGAACCCGCAAAGCGCAACGCGGCCGGGCTTAGCTGAAAATTCCCGCTCGAGGAAACGCATGCCCTTATCGATTATCCGGTTGATCTTGAGGGCATCGTCGTATTGATTAGTTCTCTTGTCCAACCACTGGACCGCCATAATAGCATACCCCAGCTCTTCAGCCAGATCGATCTCATCAGCCGCCTCATCATAGGCAGTGCCTCCGGTGCCGTGCAGAAGGATCATTAATCTATCCAGGGAAGCCTTTGAAGGAATGAAGAAAACGAGAAAACGCTCCTCTTCGGGAAGATTGACTACGAATGCCCCGCGCCGGATAACATCATTATAGCGGCGCGACATCTGAAAATAACCTAACTGGTCTCTTTGATTCCTGGCAGGCGGCTGCGCATTTACAGAGAAGGCCAACAAAAGGAAACCAATAAAAAATGACGCTGCTATTCTTAGGCTTGACAGAAACATACCATCCTTATAAATGAAATAGCTTTCAATGCCCGAGGAGAACGATATTACTGGGGCAGGTGATCGAGTCCGAACTCAGGATTAATCCTCTACCCTATCCTTTTAAAATACCTATAACTTCTAATTCACCTATAGATTTTAGATTCTCGATAATCGTCTCCTGCCACTTCTTATGCATTCTTTTAAAAATTAACCTTACTTGGCCTTCTTTCTTGCTGCGAATTAATTCATTAAATACCCTTAATGCTCCCTCTATATCTCTTTCATATTTCTCAGCCTTATTCCTGCGCTTAAAGACGATAAATTTATGTAAAGCATAAGCTGCCGGATGCGGAACTTTCAAATGCACCCCTTCGACAACAATCGGAATAGTATTCTCAACAAGAAAGTCCAGGAACCTTAACGGTTGGGCATTAATCGCTAGTTGCGGTATAAAATAAGGCTTATTGCTGCCGCGTCCCCTTTCCGGCACAAGAAACTCAATACTCAAATCAGGGTGTTCTAATATAACATAACCATTGGAGCCTCTATATTTCTCCAGGAACCCAAGATCTTTAAAGAGTTCAAAGACGTTAATTTCCTTGCTAAGTTTCGACGGGATCGGTACTAAAAAATCCATATCCTTAGTCCTGATGTAAGTAGAGTAATCCTTTGACTTAAAATAATATTTATAGAAATAAATACTCCAGCTGCCAATAAGAATAAGATACTGCAATACCCCTGCTTTATTTAACCTATGTAAAATCTCAAAACATAAACTGTTAGTCTTCTTTTCCATGTAATGCCTTCTTTAAATATTGAGCTCGCCTATTTAGCTTATTAATCAGGTTCTTATATTTAATTCTCAGCCGTTTTGATTCTTTAAGCTTTCGTAGATCTTCCGCAGATAATTTCTTACCCCTATAAACGAATCTGATCTTCTTGCCATCGCGAAAGGCTACATAATAATAGACATGCCCTTTGATTGCTTTCTTTATGATGCTACCGCCGGGATACTTCTTAAGAGCTTCTTTGTAGTCTTTTTGTAATCTTAGGGAATTTTCTAGTTCCTCTTTGAGTAAATCCTTTATCACGCCCATTTTAGCTCCTCTTGTTACCAAACAAATACCCATAAATAGTATATTATGTTTGGTAACAATTGTCAAGTTTTATTACCAAACAAATATACGGTATTTTAAGATAATGTTTGGTAAGAATCCTCAACTCTTTAATCCCCTTGGAGATAAAAATAGCGCTGATCCTGATAAGAATCAGCGCTATTATCTCTAAACCCCTCTTATAGAGAGGCATAATACTGGGGTCCTATTACTCTAAAGATCGAATTTATTTTGGAGTCGAAACCCCGCCCACCTGAGAAACTCCCCCCGGGTAAAGCCCTAATGAAACAACTTAAAATGCACCGCGCCCTGGGGGGGCGCTCCCGTATCTCCCGATTTACCGCTCGGCTTCTGTAGGCAGAAGCCTCGCTTGGCGCCAGGGATAACGGTATGTAACTACAAGACTTCCGTTATTCAAAGAGAAGTTCGAACCGAGCCGCTTCAGAAAATCGCGCTGGGCTGTATCGAACCCGAAACTGCTGGGCCGAAACGGCGAATGAAGATTTGGGGTTCTTGAAGAGATTTGAATCCCGAGGAATAAGCATCTCTTCACCGCTCCTTTAAGGGATTCGAACTAATAGGATTTCACTCCGAAATCGATCATCTCTCCGCAACAACAAGCATTTCAAAATCTTCTGTTGTTAGCTTGTCGTTTCTTGAGTATGCTCCGAGCTTCGCGCCAAAAATATCGGTCTTTTTGAATCCGAGCGTCTTTAAAAGCCACGTGATCTCGCTGGGCACATAATAACGCTCGTTACACTTTAGCTCCCTTTTATTGCCGGAATCGTCCTCAATAACAGCGGTGTTATGATCACGGA
>CAZYZC010000016.1:0-12997 GCA_964650985.1 uncultured Planctomycetia bacterium
AAAAGAAGTGAGGTTTTAATATTCTCCGACGAGAAAATAATTTTGTGAAGGGCACGAAGGCTTAATAAAGGAGGTCTATATATCATAGAGGATTTAGGTTGTTCTTACGAGAAGTTAGAAGAAATTTCTATCGGTGATGGGAGAAAGGGTGTCAGGCAGATTTGGCCAGGCATGAAGTATAACATTTCAGGTGAGAACCTGAATAATGAACGCAGGGATATGGATCAATTCTTTGAAAACATTATACATGATTTAGATCATAAACGAGGCGATATTCTTTCCATTCAATTTTGGTCAGACTTAGCAATTATTATTAAATGTTAAGCTGGTTACAAACATAAACGAATAATGGCAGTATTATATCAAGTTTAGTTGGTTTTATGATTGTGCTGCTGATTTTATGACGAACAGCATGTTTAGTTAATAAGATAGCTAACTCTTCGTACAATTTCTCCGCCTCCTCTATCATGCACCAATTGCAAAACTCGTCCGCTACAGGAAACCACTAAACCAGTACCATCTCCCGGCTTGTCTCCCGCCGTAACCGGTTAAACTCAGCTAATTGCTCTTCCTTCTTTTCCGGCAGGGCAATCGATCTAAGCCTTCTTTTAGTCCAGAAGTTATGCTCATCAATATCTTCAATGGACTTCAGGTGCTGTATGATGCTTGAATCCAGCTCAAGAAGGCTGAGTACTTGACAGACCCGGGCGCGGGATACTCCAAAGCGCATAGCTACTTGGGTCTTTGACACGATAGACGGCTCATTCAGTACCGCGGCGTATTTAAGTGCTTGATCTAAAGGGGAAGGCTTCCGAACCTTAGGTTTGGCCTCCTGGATGACCCTGCGGGTTATCCTATTGGTGGTTTTAATGTCATATGGCGGCTGATCGGTAACGATTACCAGCTGGTGCCTGACGAACTGTACATAGACCGGAAAGCGTACCCTGGCGCTGGAAATGGTGCGCTTGGTTGTATAATCGGGGAGCCAAATTTGGCACCAGAAGTCAGTTTTCTGGTGCCTTTTTTGTGGCCAAATTTGGCGTCTGGCGTTGAAGGACTCGAAGCCAATTTTCGCCGACGAATAGGAGGAAAAGGCCTCCGGCCGACAGAAAATTGGCTGGCCAGGAGGCGGCCTCCGGACGCCGGATGGCCGAGTCCTCGCGGGGGAGCCAATTAAATCTCTCAAAATCCATAATGAGAGATAAAAATAGCCTTGGTTATACAAACTAATCAGGGCTATTTTTATCTCGCGACGTTTCAAAGAGTTATGGAAAATATTTGTGCCTCGTCATTGCGAGGAGCGCCGAAGGCGCGACGAAGCAATCTATTACTTGAAAAATAGCCGAATAAATCTCGCCCGAGCATCTCTTTATCTCCGAATCGCCTCGTAGTTAATGCTTCCTAGTTAATGGTTTTATCGATGGTATTTGGCGCTCTTTGAGCGAGATTTTAACCATTAACTAGGAATTAAGGAGATCGCGCCACAGTTGGCCTTGCCGCCAGTCGGCTTCATTGATGATACTACGTAGCTTGTATTCGGGGATTGCGGCAAGGAGCGCGTTATCTGCACTAATTATCGCTTCTTGGATTTGCTTATTTACATCACGTGAGAGAGATGCTAAAATTAGAAACAAAATTACTTGATGTTATAGAAAAAGCCAAGAACGATTATGACTTGTGAATAGACGCTGTACGAGAAGCATGGAATTTCGCTGGTTTTCGAAGACGCGATGCCTGATTAAGAAAAACAAATATAGGTGACAAATGAAAAATAAATCGCAGTTGATCATTTATCAGACGGAAGATGGCAATGTCAAGATCGATGTTCGTTTCCAAAATGACACGGTCTGGCTTACCCAGCAATTAATGGCGGAATTATTTCAGACGAGCAAGCAGAATATAAGTCTGCATATTAAGAATATTTTCGAAGAAGAAGAGCTTGATATGGATTCAGTTGTCAAGGAACTCTTGACAACTGCTACGGACGGGAAATCCTATAAGACATTATATTACAATCTGGATATGATTATTTCGGTCGGATACAGGATAAAATCCGCTATCGCTACACGCTTCCGTCAGTGGGCTACTCAACGTTTAAGAGAATATATTGTCAAAGGCTTTGTATTGGACGATGAGCGCCTCAAGAGCGGTAAGTTTTTGCGCAAGGAATATTTCGATGAATTACTGGAACGCATTCGCGATATTCGCGCTTCAGAGAGGCTTTTTTATCAAAAGATTACCGATATCTACGCGCAGTGCAGCGTAGATTATGATCCTTATTTGGAAGTGACACAAGAATTCTATGCTACAGTACAGAACAAGCTTCATTGGGCGATTCATGGGCATACCGCGGCTGAGCTTATTGCAGGACGGGTAAGCGCTTCGAAGCCGTATATGGGGTTAACCACATGGAAGAATTCTCCTAAAGGCAGGATTCGTAAAACAGATGTTTCTATAGCTAAAAATTATCTTTCAGAAAATGAGCTTCGACAACTGAATCGCTTCGTCACCATGTATCTTGATTATGCGGAGATGCAGGCAGAAAAACAACGGGCGATGACAATGAAAGATTGGATCACCAAACTTGACGCGTTCTTAAGATTTAATGAGAAAGATGTTTTGACCAATCCCGGCAAAGTATCGGCCGAAGTAGCTAAAGAACTGGCAGAGAAAGAATTTGAGAAGTATGAAGAAAAAGTGAAAAAAATTGAGGCCGCTCAACCTGTTAGCGATTTTGACAAACTCGTTGAGAAAACTAAATCCTTAGAAAAGCAATCCCCAAAAAGAAAAAAATCAAAATAAGAAAATCCATGAATAAAACTATCGATAGATGTTATATCTGTAACGGTAAAAGCAGGAATTTATGCCCAACCGCTGGTAGAGTTATTTGTTCTGCTTGTTGCGGATCAAGGCGCGGGTCAGAGATAAATTGCAGTTCTGATTGCTCGTATTCTCCTTTTAGTATAAAAGGATACGATCTATGGCTTAAAACAGATAGTAATCTTGCGCTCAAGATATTGCGGTACATTGACCAAGTATATGGCGAAGAGTATTTTAGAAATATAATACGTCATATGTCCTTTAAGCGCGGCCTGCAGGAAGGGGAAGACGAGGAGGCTACGGCAGCTGGAGCCGCTGCATACTACCTCCTTTTCGTAGAACGTGACAAAGATAATCAAACCTTAGCTGATCGCTGGAAGACCCATAACTGGCAAGGGCTTAATAATGATGAACGCGTCATGATGAACCATCGCTTTAATTCTCGCGCTACCATTATTGAGATACAGAAGGTATTAGATAACCAGGCTATGGAATGCATCGATTTACTCGATCCCGTCAAAGGCACATTTATTCTAATCGATCGCTCTACAGCTGGTCACGCAATACGTTTTATGCGACTCTTGACCTGGCTTACTCATTATCCCAATTTTTCCAGGCCAAAGAATAACAGCATAGAAATTTCGGATTTTATCTTCCAGGAATTTATGGACGAAGCGCAAAAAAGCTTCAAAAAAGAATCCAAGAAACGCCAGGATTTCACCGTAAAGGACTATTTATCGGAAAATTTCGGAGCTTTTTGTGAAATGGCGTTTAATCTCGCGCGCGATAAACACATTGCCGTGTTGGAACGTATGGATATGCATCAATGTAAAGCGTTTTATAAGATAGAGGGTAAATTCGCCGCGATTAAAGCTACCATAGACAGCTACCCTGATTTTCAAGGCAGAGAAAGAAATCCCGAAGAAAAACCTATTGAAGGCGCGTTCTATTATTCATGGCTGCGCCGGGGCGAGTCAAAGGCGCTTGAAAAAGCGATGAATCCCGCTTTCCGTCACGATGATGAAAGTCTTGGCGTGGGCACAATAGGCAACCTTACCCTTTGCCCGGATAGAATTATTATAGAAGTATTTTCCAAGCAAAAGTTTAAATTCGCCAAGAAGATGATCGAGAAATATTTCAAAGAAACAGTTACTCTGCAGAATGAAATGGTAGTTGATTTAGCTAAGCAGATGGCGGGAAAAATTGATGATGGCGGCCTGCGCGATGAAGCGCTTTCCGAAGAAGCGGAAACGCGACCCGATCCTATCCCTGTAGAAATCAAGCGTAAGCTCGAGCAGGATTTTTACAAAAATCGCTATGGGAAGTTTATCGATGAGCAAATTCCCGCCATTGACAGCATGACGCCGCGTCAAGCCGCAAAAGACCCGGCGATGCGGTCAAAGCTTCTCGATCTTATGAAACTGCACCTGAAAGGCATTGAAAAGCTGAATAAAGATAAAAAACTGGACATTAATATTGACTGGATATTGGATGAGTTGAAGCTCGCGGAATTGAAGTAAATATATACCGGGCAGCTGTCAGCGAATTGCCCGGGGAGTCGCAGCCAGACGACTGCTTTAGATATTTTAGACTACCAAAGACCACCTTTCTCCGTTTTTCGAGTTATTTAATCCCGCATATAAGGTTATAGAAAAGTTCGGGTGTTTACCCCTTTCGGGGAGCCATTCTGCTTCGTCCTTCAATGGGCAAGCGATGGTAGGGCTTCGCAGAAATTATCCTGCGAAGCCCTTCTTATTGTAAGCAGAAACATATACATAATGGTGAAGAGGGCTTGAAGCGAAGAAAAACGATAAAAACACTTGCATTTATCCGTATTTATGGTATATTTACAGTGTACATATGAGTGATATACGTTTTATATGGGATAGCTCGAAAGCATCGCTTAACAAAAGAAAGCACGGCATTTCTTTTGAAGAAGCAGAAACCGTATTTTATGACGAGAATGCTATAGAATATTTTGACCCGGATCATTCAGAAGATGAAGACCGGTTTATTATGCTGGGTTTTAGTTTTAAGCTGCGGATGTTGGTTGTGTGCTATTGTACGAGAAAGGGGAATACTATAAGGATAATTTCGGCAAGGAAAGCGACCCGTCATGAGGCTCAAAATTATCGAAAGGGGTAAGATATGAGAACAGAATATGATTTTTCTAAGTTGAAAGGTAGGCGCAATACATATGCGGCAAAGCTAAAAAAACCCATAACGATCCGGATCGGATCCGATGTTATAGCGTATTTTAAGCATTTGGCAGATGGAATGGACGTGCCCTATCAGATTTTAATCAATATGTACTTAAGAGATTGCGTACAATCTCATCGAAAAGTTGGATGGATAAGATAGTGGTATTTACGTAGGGTTTTGTTTCTACGGCTGATTTTGATACCTTTATGGAAGGGCCGGACCCTCAGATAAAAATAAACGCCATAATTCATTGTTTATGATATAATTACAGCATGGCAAGATACCATTCCGGGAATACTACCAAAGTTCGCATGCTGCAGATCTGGTCCAAAAGGAACTATGAATAAACAAAACAAAGCAAATAAAATAGATCATGAACTGATCATGCAGGAGTTAAAAGAAGACCCTTACAGGAAATTTAACATCGCCTTTTCCTTAATGGTTATTATGCCGTTTTTAGTATTTTTGTATCTCTTAACTGGCAAATTATTTAGTCTTGATATTCTCGCCGGTAATGTCGGTGCTATACTGTTTGTTTCTTTCGTTATTTCTCTATGCGGATTTTACATCGGTTTTAGTATTTTAAGAAATATTTTTAATAAGATCTTATTTTTTGCCGCGCAGGCAAAACACAGCGACCGGTTGAAATCAACCTTTGTTGCGACTGTATCGCATGAACTGAAGAATCCGCTCTCGTCCATTAAGATCAATATTTATAATATTTTCGCGGGCCTTATAGGACAGGTGAACGAGGAACAAAAAAATACTCTTGGGCTCTGCGATAGAATAATTGAACGCATGATTGGCCTTGTAAATGGCCTGCTGGATCTGCATAAAATTGAAGCAGGGGTGATCGATGTTAAAAGGAAACAATGCAACCTGGCAGAGTTGTCGGATAGGCAAATAAAAGAGCTGCAGATTTTAGCCGACAAAAAAAGTATAAAGATAGTTAAGGATTTTTTGGATAGAAGCTTATCTGTGTGGGGAGATGAAGATGGGTTGGTTCGGTCAGTTACTAACCTTTTAAGCAATGCAATAAAGTTTACTCCCGAAAATGGCGCCGTAACTTTGAGAATCTATTCCGATGATGAGTTCGCAAAAATAGAATGTATAGATATGGGCCCCGGCATATCCAGCGATAAGATCGGCCTGCTCTTTAATAAGTTTGAACGGCTCAATGCTTCAAAAGAAGGCACCGGTTTGGGGCTTGCCATAACTAAGGATATAGTAGAAATGCACAGAGGCAAGATCTTTGTAGAGAGCCAGGTTGGAAAAGGCAGTAAGTTTATTATGGTATTGCCCTGCGATCTTAGGTCGGGAAGAAGGTAAATTTTATGGGAGAAAAGACGCTTAAGAAGATACTCATAATAGATGATGAGAGGGAGATGGTGCTGGGTTTGGCCACTTTACTTAAATCGCAGGGTTATTTAACCATCGCAGCTTATGATAGTTTATTTGGAATAAGCTTAGCGCACAAAGAAAAACCGGACATGATCATTCTGGATCTGGGCTTGCCCGCAGGCGGAGGTTTATATGTCCTGGAGAATTTAAATAACTCCATCAAGACCTCCGATATACCGGTTTTAGTATTAACGGCGCAGCAGGAGGTAGGTTTAGAAGAAAAAGTGAAGAGGATGGGAGCAGCAGAGTACTTTTATAAACCTTTTGATCCGGAAATGTTATTGAGCCGGATCAAAAATATTTTAAATTAACTTCTATAACATTCTACTATCTTATTAATTTCCGGAACACAATACTTAATTTCCGATATTCAAAAAGCCGGTTAAGCCAGCGCAAAGGCCCCTGCGAGCAAATGACTTGCAGGGGGCTTTTTGTTGAGGTATAATTTATCTGTGAAAATTATAGCAGAAATATTACTACCGGACGAACTTGAGCGGATGGCTGCGGCTATCTTTGGCAATTTGGTAAAAGCCGTAGTTGATATCGATAGAGAAATTATAGCGGTTGATGCGGAGCTTCATTCCGACTTGGAAGCTTTGCTGCTTGAGAACGGCTCAAAACATAAAAGCCTTTGGGGTATTAATTTTTATCCGGAGATGAAGGGTGACGATTTTGTCGAATTTGATTCCATGATCAACATGCGTCCGTCGCAAGGTAATAGGAGCCGCGGTGTAGATAATGAAGAAATGCGTAAGAGGATCATCGCGATAGTCGCGAAAAGGATTAAGCGATGAGCCATCAGCATAAAGATCTGGCGGCGGGCCGGTGGAACCGGCTATCATTCTTAGAGCAGATGGCAAATATCGGCAGCGAGGTTGAACGGGCGCTTAACTGGAGGGTAAAGAAAAATACCGATTATGCTCAAAAGGCATTTGAGCGGGCCCTGGAGCTGATCGACCTGACCCTGGACAATGACAAAAACTATGCACACCTGAGAGAAGTCAGCCGAATGAGAGAAGCGATCGTTGATTATTTTTTCGGGGCAAACCAATTTATGTCCTCTGAGTATTCTTGGCGGAAGTACTTCTTACCTTTTGTATACGCGTCCCGCAGAAAGCATTAATTTAGAAAGCGCCCCGGCCACGTATCCGCATAATGACAGCACCGTAAAAGAGGGATAAATGAGCATTAAAAAATCGGTATCCGTCTTCATCGCCGCGGTTTCCATAGCTATGATTTCCGCTGTTTCGGTTGTTTGCGCGGAAGAGGGCGGTAAGGGTTCCGTATCCGCACCGCAGGCCGGTAATGCCGTTCAAGCCGGCATGTCAAAAGACGCTCTGTTTAAAATTTATAACCGCGGCGATATCAGAAAGTTCGAAAAAAATGGTAATGAAGAAGTCTTTGTATTCGATGATATATTGACTTCCGCCCCCGATGATACGATCACATTTTATCTGGTCGACGACAAGGTTAAGTCGTGGGACAAGAACGAGGTGATCTTCCCGACCGATGAAGAATCGAGATCGGCCATACGTTCCGGCATATCGAAAGAAAACCTGCTTAAAATTTATAATATCGGAAACCTTACGGCGTACACAAGAAGCGGCAACAAGGAGGTCGGGACTTTTTATGATATATTGACTTCCGATTCCGATGATACGATCACATTCTACTTAGTCGACGGCAAGGTTAAGTCGTGGAAAAGAAGCAGGGTGGTCTTCCCGACCAGGGAAGAGCTTCACAAAATGTTCCCTCTCGAAAAATGTAAGGCGTACGCAAAAAGCGGCGATACGGAAGCCGAGACCTTTCCGAATATATTGACTTCCGGCCCTGATGATACGGTCACATTCTATCTGATTGGCGGCAAGGTGAGCAGCTGGGAACTGAATACGGAAGCTTCGGTTGCCCGAGTAAGATTTATAGACGAAACTATGGCCGCCGCAGTATTAAAAGCCAGGTCTGAGGCCGATGCGAGATCAAAGGCCGTATCCGCCGAGGCCGATGCGAGATCAAAGGCTAAGGCTGAGGCCGATGCGAGATCAAAGGCTAAGGCTGAGGCCGATTTTAAAGCGATGATATCGAGCGCTGAGACCGATCTCGCCGCGAGAACGAGAGCTATGGAGGAAAGGAGCAGGTACAATAACTACTCTCAGAATTATTCTACGGGAGTAGATGATATCGTAAAAGCCAAGCAGCAAAACCGCATCTCATCCGTACGCAGCAGTAACTGGAGTTACAACGGGGGGTTGTGTTATCGGAATAACGGCAGGCGGTATGGAGGGCGTTATTAGACGACAGCGGTAGAAGTCCTGTTTAGATACGTCTCGGTATAAATACAAGATAGAGGAGCAAAATGAAAATTAAGATATCGGCGTCTATTTGCGTCATTGCGGTTTTCATAGTCATGGTTCCGGTTATTTCTTTTGCTTATATCTCGAACGCGGACAGCCAGGACGCCGCGCCCGCGGCAAAAGTGAACAGCGCTCTTTATGTGGGCATGCCAAAGGAAGATCTATTCAAGCTTTATAACCCGTGCAATATCAAGGAATATGAACAAAGAGATAATAAGGAACTTCTGGTATTTGACAATACATCTTCCTCCGATCCTGACGATACGATCACATTCCAGCTGGTTGACGGAAAAGTCACGGAGTGGAATAAGCGCAAATTCATCTTCCCAGACGATAAAAAATTAAAATCCGCTATCTTTGTCGGTATGTCGAAAGAAGACCTGTTCGATATCTATCATCCGGGCAATCTTATAAAGTACGAAAAAAAAGACGACGGAGTGGTGATGGTATTCGACGATATACTCTCCTCCGACCCCAATGATAAGATCCTGTTCTATCTGGTCGACGATAAGGTTGAGGCCTGGAAAGAATGCAACATAGATCCCAAGGAATATGAAATAGCGGCAGCCGCGGAGGCGAGAGAGGAATACGCGCCCCCCTGCGATAGCCAGGGCCTTATGGCGAGTAAAGAGGCCAACCGTATGGGAAATATACGTTCCGAGAGCTGGGGAGGCTGGGGAGGCTGGGGAGGCCGTTATTATTAAAGAACGGAAGAAGATCAGGAAAATATACAGAATATGAGTATCTACCCTGTCTTTATTCTCAACTTCACGAAGACAGGATCTATGATATAAAATATGACACTTCTCGATTAGCAACTTCCCGGATAGAGATCATAGAAGAATATGCGAGACTTTTACAGCTGAGGTCATCGAATCCCGATAGTATAAAATTAAGACCTTTCTCAAGCGTCCAAGGTTCCAAAGAATCACTCATAGCTGTCTATTGCACCGGTAAGGACTTTAAAGGCGAAGGTCATGTGGACGTATCTATACCTGACGGCGAATTAAAAGAATACCTACTGAGGATTGCAGGCATGGTAAATATAGCTCCAGCATCAAGTAATATACACGATAATCTCTCAAAAGAAGATGTCGATATGGATAGACCACTAATGAGCTACATCAAGAATCAGTACAAAGCCATAATAGGCGAGGAACTCGCTATCTCTGATAGCCCTCAAGACATATTGAAAGTCATAAGACATATTGTGCCGGGCCTACACAAATCACTGCGCATGAACACAGACCAGATAGAGGAATTTAACAGGCTCGCCAAAGCAGCTCTTACCGCCGCATAATAGGGGCAGCAGACGGCCTAAAAAGGTACATCCTATAGGTTGTATCAAAATAGGACGTCTGTAAAATCTTATTATTTTATGGCTTATTCTAAGACATTTAGCCGGTTAATCCAGCTAGTCGTGTAGGCGCGAGTGTTTATTGTTGCGGCATATCCTTAGGGAAAACCACTATTCTGGTGTGATTTCGGGGTGTTTTCTCGGTTTTAAAGCGCTCGAAGTGCCATAATAATCCGCAGCCAGACGACTGTACGGGGCAGACAATCCGTCAGGACGACGCGGGCAATTATAGTTGCCAGTCACTAACCGGTGGCGTATAATTTAAGTTCATGGGGTGGCACCAAATGGACCGTCCCCAAACATACTCAAAAAAGGTATAAAAATGAAAAAAGAAGCACGTATCCTCCCGATACTATTACTAGCCGCGATTATTTTTAATCTCTATGCTCCAACCCATGCTGTTGCTCAATATATCGATCATGAGGAGCCGTTTTTTTCATATGAAAGATTTTATATACAATTGGATATATTGACAAGTGCGGCCGGGAACAGGGATATCAAGGGTAATATAAAAGCTTTTATGCGGAATTTTGCTGATGGCATACGCGCCATATCGGCGGGAGATCCGGAAATAGCTAAGAAAAAACTCTTGAGAGCGCTCTCGATCTGGCCGGAATATTTTGGTACTGATTTTCTTCTGGCAAGGGTAAGTGAGGATACGGGCAATTATAAGCTATCGGCGCGGTTCTATAAAAGTTATTTGAACAAACTCAAGGCTTTTTCTGAAGGTAACTACAGGATATCCGGGCCTCTTATGAGAGGCATGACACCTTACCATATTGAAAATTATGATGATGCTTACGTATTGGTCCGGCAAAGGCTAAAAGCTCATGGCATAGACCTGGCTGTCGTACGCCCTTATTATACAATGCCTAGTATTTATAGATTATTGATTATGATTATTATGCTCGGTTTAGGATACGCCGCGGCAGCTTATGGAATTATTCCGCATATTAAGAGATGGATGCATATTAATAATCCTCCTCAAGGGGCATGGGTATGTACCAAATGCGGAACCCATAACCTTAACATCAGGATAGAATGTGAAAAATGCGGTAAAAGAATAGAGTAATATGACGGCGCCAAGATCATGGAGGAGATATTCATGAATAAAGTAACCGAAATCACCGAAAAGATAATACAATTCAGGGATGAGCGTGAATGGATGCAGTTCCATGATCCTAAGAATGTGGCCGTTTCTATAATCCTCGAAGCTTCTGAACTTCTAGAGCATTTCCAGTGGAAGACAAGGGAAGAGGTTGAGAAATATGTCATGCAGAATAAGCCGGAGATCAAGGATGAGATTGCCGATATCGCGTTGTACCTCTTTGAATTGGCTGATAATCTCGGAATTGACTTGATCAGCGCTATGGAAGAAAAGCTTAAAAAGAACGAGATGAAGTATCCGGTAGAAAAAGCTAAAGGCAGACACACAAAGTATAGTAAATTATGAGTCTTCCTTCAGGGATGGATGAGGCTCCGAAAAGAAAACGGCGCGTGCGCTATAAGGGCAAGCATCCCAGGCGTTTTGACGAAAAGTACAAGGAGCTGAATCCCGAAAAATACGCGCATGATATCGAGAAGATCATAAAGAGCGGAAAAACCCCGGCCGGGATGCACCGGTCGATCTGTGTAAAAGAGATCCTGGAAGTTCTCGATCCTAAGCCCGGCCAGATCGGCCTCGACGCTACCCTGGGGTTCGGAGGACATACGGAGGAGCTTCTCCGGCGCGTTATGCCCGGCGGACGTATTTTTGGCATCGATATCGATCCTATCGAGTTAGCGCGTACCTCGGCGCGTCTGCGGGCCCTGGGTTTTACGGATAAAGAATTTATTTTCCGGCAGATCAATTTTGCGGGGATCCATAAGATGCTTACTGATACAGGCGGAGGGTTCGATTTTATCCTGGCGGACTTGGGCGTTTCATCAATGCAATTAGATAATCCGGCGCGGGGCTTTACCTATAAATGGGAGGGGCCACTCGACCTGAGATTTAATCCCCAACGCGGCCAGCCGGCCTCGGCCCTGATCAGGGCTGTCTCTGAAAAAGCCCTGGAAAAAATACTTTTTGCCAATTCCGACGAACCCCATGCGAAAATTATCGCCAGGACCGTTCATAATAACTGCCATAAGATCTCTACTACTAAGGCGCTCGCGGATGCCGTAAAAAAAGCGCTATCTTTTATAAAACCTGCCGTATCTCCTGCGGAAATAACCAGGTCGATACGCCGAACCTTTCAGGCTTTGCGGATCGAGATTAACGACGAGTTCTCGGCATTGGAGCAGTTCTTAAGAAATTTGCCGATATGCCTTAAGCCAGATGGCCGGGTTGCTATTCTGACCTTTCATTCCGGTGAAGATGACAGGGTGATTAAGTTTTTTAAGGAAGGATTAGAGTCGGGGGCCTATTCCGATATCTGCCGTGAGCCGATACGGCCGACGCCTGAGGAATGTTTTGATAATTCGCGCTCCAGAAGCGCAATCTTACGCTGGGCGATACGTAAATAAAGGGTTTCCTTCCCCGAAGTCCCGCGGCATATTGCAATACCCGCCATCTGTGATATACTTACCGTAATGACTACCCGAACCGATAACGAAACCCTGCGGACAATAACCGAGCGGCGCAGCATACGGCAGTTCCAGGAGAAGCCGGTCGATGACGCGCTGATAAGAAGGATCCTGGACGCCGCCAATAAGGCGCCATCCGCCCACAACCAGCAATCCTGGCGTTTCATAGTCGTGAGCGGAGATAAAAAACAGGCCCTGGCGCAGCTCATCACGGACAGGGTGTCGGATTTTCCGAAACCGGCCTCCTCGATCTTGCGTATGGCCGCGCGAAGCATCACAAACGCCCCGGTAGTGATCG
>CAZYZC010000017.1:0-12986 GCA_964650985.1 uncultured Planctomycetia bacterium
CCTCCTATTATGGTCATCGCCATCGGTACGCGCGTCTCCGCGCCGGGGCCCAGCGCGAGGGCCGGCGGTATAGCGGCGGATATCGTGGCGGCCGATGTCATTAATATAGGCCTTAGTCTTATAGGGCAGGCTTTTAACAGCGCCGGCCTGGTCTCGAGGCCCGCCTCCCTCTGCTGGTTCGTGAAGTCGACCAAGAGTATCGAGTTCTTTTTGACTATACCCATGAGAAGAATGAGCCCTATTATGCTGTAGATATTAAGCGACTTGTTAAAGATCCACAGGGTCAAGAGCGCTCCCGATATACTGAACGGCAGCGCGAAGAGTACCGATAATGGGTGGAGATAGCTGTTAAACTGAGACGCAAGGACCATATAGGCTATGAGTACCCCGAGCCAGAACGCGAGCATCAGGCTTCCGAAAGACTCCTTAAAAGCCTGTGTGCTTCCGGAGAATATCGCCTTATAGCCTTCGGGCAGCACTTTTTTGGAGATCCTGGCGACCTCTTTTAACGCCGCGGTCTGCGATTTTCCCGGAGCGACGTTTGCGAATATCGTTATCGCGCGCTCCCTGTTGCGCCTGGTTATCGTAAGAGGGGTCAGTTTCTCGGTTATATCTATAACGTCCTTAAGCTGTACAAGCTCCCCCCTGTTATTCCATACCCAGAGGCGGTCGATATCATCATTGGTCGTCCTCTGCGAAGGAATGAGCCTTATTCTGACGTCGTAGCGCCTGCCGTTCTTTGTATATTTGGCTATCCTCTGGCCTCCTATCAGAGCGTTAACGGCGTTGCCGATATTCCTTACGCTGACGCCTCTTTCATCGGCCTTCCGCCTGTCCGGCTGGACACGTATCTCCGGGATCTTCGCCAGATAGTCGGTATCGACGTCTATCATCAGATCCGACTTCTCCATCTCCTTGCGGATCTCCGCTGAATAAACGGCGAGTTTCTCCCAATCGGCGCCTCTGACAGAAAGCTCCACAGGAAATCCCCTTTGAGCCGAGAAACCGGCCAGCGAAAGATCCTGTATGGTCGTCTTAAGGTCGGGGATCTTGTTAAGCTCTGTCCTGAATAAGGCCATTATCTCACCCTGAGTGAGGGGGCGCTTATTTGGCGGCACTACGGGCCTGTTCTTGGGTTCCTTAAGCGTTATAAACATGATACCGCTATTGGCCTCAGCTCCGCCTTGGCCTCCTATGATCGAAAAATACCCGTCAACTTCAGGCCTTCCGGATATGAACTCTTCGGCTATCTTGAATTTTTCGTCGGTGAATGTTATGGAGGACCCGACAGGCGTCTGGTAACGGCACATCATCATGCTCATATCCTGGGGCGGAAGGAATTCCTTGCGTATGACCTTTAAAAGCAGGAGCGAACTTAAGAAGAATATTAAGGCGGCGGCGACTACAAAAAGGCGTTTATTAAGGACCTTCTCGAGAGCCCAGTGATACCACAAAGAGAGCTTCTTAAAACCGTTGTCGATGGATTTGCCTATGAATGTTTTACGCTCTCCGATCTCGAGGAACTGCGCGCACCTCATCGGCGCCAGCGTAAGGGCCTCCAGTAGCGATATCGCCACCGCCACCGATATCGTGACTCCGTACTGGAATAGAAATCTGCCGATTATGCCGTACATGAACGCGACCGGAAGGAATATCGCTATTAACGCTATCGTTGCCGCGAGAGCCGCGAAGGTTATCTGCCGCGCCCCCCTGCGGGCGGCTTCGACCTTACCCAGCCCCCTCTCTCTGTAACGCACTATATTCTCCAGTACCATTATAGCGTCGTCGACGACGATACCTATGGCAAGCGAGAGGCCCAGTACTGTAAAGGTATTAAGGGTGAACCCGAGAAAATATATGACTATAAAAGTACCAAGTACCGACGTTGGTATAGCCAGGAGTATATTCATCGTCGCGCTCCACGACCCCAGGAATAGCCAGCAGACCAAGGATGTTATTATCGCGGACATGACAAGGGTGAACATCAGTTCGCGGATCGAATCCTCGCTGAACTTACTCCTGTTGTAACGGACGCCTATATTTATATCCTTGGGCTTATACTTCTTTATCTCGTCGAGTTTTTTCAGAACGCTATGCGCGACATCGACCTCGTTAGCGCCGCGCTGTTTGCGTATTCCCATTGCGACGGTAGACTGTTTATTACTGCGGGCAATACGCCGTATATCGGCGAGCCCATCCTCTATCCTGGCCACCTCTTTAAGGTAGATGGGCCTGAATATGGGCTGCCCGGACCTCTTAGGGATGAGCAGGTTCTCGAACTCCGCGGTGGTGGACGCCTCACCCATTACACGGACGTTGAATTCGTTTGAAGGCGTCTCTATGCGTCCGGCCGGGACCTCCCCGTGTTCGGCCTCCACGGCATCGATCACGTCCTGGACCGTAAGCTGGTACGCCTCGAGTTTATCCGCGTCCACCCATATGCGGAGATTCCGGTCGACAAACCCGCCCAGAAATATATCGCCCACGCCGTTTATTGTGGCGAACTGGTTCTTGAGATGGTCCTGCACATACGTCATGATGTCTTTTAAGGGGAGGGTATCGCTGGACACCGCAAGCATCAGTATGGGATGGTCTTCGGGGTTGACCTTACTCACTATGGCGGGGTCAAGATCTTTAGGGAGCGCCCTTTGAGCCTGGTCTATCTTGGCCTGGACATCCTGCACCGCGACGTCGACATTCTTCGCCAGATCGAATTCAACTGTCACACTGGCGGAGCCCTGGGCCACGGAAGACGAAATCTCGCGCACCCCCTGAATGCTCATAAGGGCGTCTTCTACTATATCTACGACATCAGCCTCCATTACTTCGGGGGCCGCGCCTTCCCATGTAAGGCTTATCGATACTATAGGAAAGTCGACATCCGGAAGTTGTCCCACGCCGAGACGGCCGTAACATATCACGCCAAATACGATAAGCGCCGCCATGAGCATCCATGCGAATACCGGATTTTTTATCGAAAGGTCAGAAAGTGTCATTAGAGGCTCTCCGTTATATCCTCGGCCGCCGCCACGCGCAGGCGCCAGTATAGGCGCTTTGCCGCGTATAAAGCCCGTATGTAATTCCGCTGCGACTCCTCGAGCGTCTGAATAGCGGCCAAGACGTCTAAGTTGCTCACAAGGCTTCTCTCGTAATCCTTCCTCTGCAGATGGTAGTTAAGCCTTGCTGTATCAAATGCCTTTTTAAGACAGTTGTGCACCGCTATGGCGGACTTAAGTTTTATATAGGCGTCCCTTATATCGTACGGAGCTATCCTCTTGGCGCGCTCGAACAGAAGCTTACTCTCGTGCGCTTTGAGCGCGTACTCCTTAGACCTTCCGATGGTTTCGGTGCCTTCAAATATCGGCACCTTTATCTTTAAGGTTACATCCCAATCCGTATCTTTGTTAAAACCGGTACGCTGAACATAGTAATTTCCACCTATATCCATGGTCGGCAGAAAATCACTGTCAACTATCTTTGACGCCTGCACCGCCGTTTGCCAGGCATACTTGGCCGCTTCTACATCCGGCCTCAAGGCCGATCTGGACAGATAATACTCCTCTGCCATCAATTCGGAAGGCACAGGATAATGGTCTTTAGTCTCTCCGATAGGCCCCCCTACAAGGAACTCGAGTATCTGCCTGGTGACATCCTCTTCGCTTTTTACCAGCTCGATCGTTGCGTCGACGCTATAGAGCTGGGCTTTGGCGTTTACCACTTCGCTCTGCCTCGACCGGCCCAGGCGTTCGCGCGCCTTAAGCTCCGATATACGTCTTAAAAGAGCTTTTTTAGTATCGATAAGCGCCTTTAAGTCCTCCCTCTTCTCCATCAGCGTATAGAAAGCGTCCGATACGTCTACCAGTAGAAGCTGTTCGGCCCTGACCATCTCGTTTATGCGCTGTTTGCGTTCCAGGTTCGCGCCTTTCATGCCGGCAAAAGCCTTGAAACCGCTAAACAGTGTCTGGGAGTAATTAAAATTGCGGGTGGAGCTCGTAGCCGGCTTTAGCGTAGAAAAGGTCGTGCCGGGGTCATTGGGTGAGGCCTCCTGATTATCCGCGGATAAGAATGAGACATGCGGCATCATTATAGAAAGAGCCTGCAGAAATCTGGCCTCGGTCTCTTTCACGCGGTCTGCGTCTACCGCTATAAGCTCGCTCTGCCTTAATGACAACGCGTAGCACCTGGGCAGCGTATATAACTCGCCCGGCTTCATCGACACCTCGTCCCCTGAAAAGACCTGAGGCGCTGCCGGCGCCTGTTCGGTAAATAGCGGTTTTTCGAAGATACGCGCCTGCGGCGCCTGCGCCTGTTCCGGGAATGTACATTCCGGGAAACAGCATAACAGTCCGGCTATGGTAAAAAAGGCGGCCGGTTTCTTTAAGGCCGGGCTTAATTTCATTCGCTTAAATGCTCCTTTATGTGCTCCAGGATCAACAGGTACCTTTCGCGCTCCTCCTGCGATATGACGCCGAATATCCTGATCGTCGCCTTCTTCCTGCCGTCTATCGCGGTGCGGAGGGTCTTCGTGCCTTTCGGCGTAAGCTTTATATGCACTATCCGCCTGTCTTTTAAATCCCTCGTGCGGCTCGCGTATCCATCCCTGACCAGCCTGTCCACCACTCCTGTCATGGCCGAGGTCGTGACTCCCATGGCTTTTGCCAGATCGGTCATATTGGCTTCCTTTTCCCTCTCGAGTATATCCATTATTGCGAACTGCGGAAGCGTGATCTTCATCTTATGAAAATCGCCGGCCTGGCCCTTCATAAATTCCTTCATTATGACCGGCATTATCCCGGATACGCGGTCGGCAAATTCGGTTATCGATATGCTCGCCATTCTAAACCTCCTTAATATTTAACTATGTTAACTATCATCATAGTTAAATATACCATCTAGATACGGAATTGTCAATAGTGAAAAATTAAGAGGCCCTATAGACTAGGGCCTCTCATTGAAAATTATATCTCAACTTCTCTCTTACGGTCTTGCTTCCTCGGAGCTATTCTTAACTCTCATCTCGCTTGTAAATACATAAGCGGCTGCTCCCTCTGCACCTTTTACCTTTTCCGCTCCCGGTGCTTTTGACGGAGGATGGATTGGAAGCAGATTCATCGGCTGCTCAACAGGCTGAGCTATCTTGCCATTGACAAGTGTCGTAGTTGTCTGCTTATCGGCAGTTAGTCTGGCTTCCATCGCTGCCATTTCTTCGGCTGAGATCGGACCACGGGGCTGTTCCTGCGAAGCTGGCTGACCATCCTTTGAAAGCAGAGTACCCTCTGCGCCGCTGGTCGGCTGTGTCGCTACATCACCAGGTATATCGATATCCGCTTTGCCGCCGTAAGCGATATTTCCGGATCCAGACGTTCCCACATCACTACTATAAGCACCATCACTCTTTACTTCGGTTCTGGGAGCGCGCTCTACCGGCGCCGGCACAGAGCTAATCGGCGCCCCGCCCATATTAAGGGACTCCCGTTCAAGCGAGGTTTCTCTGCCGTTAAGAGCAGCTGCCTGCTTATCGGCAGTTAATCTGGCTTCCATCGCTGCCATTTCTTCGGCTGAGATCGGACCACGGGGCTGTTCCTGCGAAGCTGGCTGACCATCCTTTGAAAGCAGAGTACCCTCTGCGCCGCTGGTCGGCTGTGTCGCTACATCACCAGGTATATCGATATCCGCTTTGCCGCCGTAAGCGATATTTCCGGATCCAGACGTTCCCACATCACTACTATAAGCACCATCACTCTTTACTTCGGTTCTGGGAGCGCGCTCTACCGGCGCCGGCACAGAGCTAATCGGCGCCCCGCCCATATTAAGGGACTCCCGTTCAAGCGGCGCTTCCGCGCCATAGCTAATAGTATGGTCGATCAACCCATCCGCGCGATAGACATGTGTATATGCCGGATTACCATCGATGTCATAGATGGTCAACTTTGATACCTTACCGTCCATATACTCGATTAGAGGCGAATGTTCTATTTTTTGAACATCCCCTGCTTCCGCGCCATAGCCAATAGTATGGTCGATCAACCCATCCGCACGATAGACATGTGTATATACCGGATTACCATCGATGCCATAGATGGTCAACTTTGATACCTTACCGTCCATATACTCGATTAGAGGCGAATGTTCTATTTTTTGAACATCCTCTACCGCCTGCTCTTTCTGCGCTATCGCTTTGTGAGCGTTTTGCCCCACCATAACCTTCTTCATCCACTCAGAATGACGCTTCACAATTTCATTCTCATCGTCCACGGCGTAAGTTATACCGGCCATGGCTATGAGTCCCGCCGCTAAAAACATTACAATTACTATCTTTTTCATGACATCCTCCTGGTTAATTTTTTTATAAAAGTTTTTAATTACTGACCAAAAAAAAACCACTTATAAAATACCCACATTACTCTCTAGGGTTAAAGATACACTACCTGTATATGGGTGTCAAGTTAAATAGGCTTACTTTTTTATATCTTAATTTATTTTATATCTTTGAGTTCCAGCTGAATCGACCGGACGCCTTGCCAGTCATTTATGGAGGGTGTGTACGCGAGCGAGACCTCGGCACCTAACTTCGGCGCTTCGAGGCCTCCCCTGCCGAAAGATACCGCTTCGCAGGTTATATTATTATCGGTTACCCATATCTTAAAACCATTCTTCCCTATTTGCCTGGGCCCGTCTTTTACCGTGAGTCTTGCGGATGAAAGAACAGGTTTGGAGTTATCAGGGCCGAACGGAGCTAGACTTTCCAGCTCGCCTATCACACTCTCGCTCAATTCCCCAAGCGGAACATCCATGTCGATATCGAGCTTCGGACTGAATATCGCCTCGTCAACATCTTTGGCCGCCTCTTCATTTATCCTGTCGCGGAATTCACTTATCCTGTCTTTATCCACGGTCACACCGCATGCGGCTTCATGTCCGCCAAAACTCATAAGCGTGTCCTTCGAGCGCAGAAGATACTCAAACAGGTGGAAGCTCTCTATGGATCTGCCGGAGCCTTTACCGAACTTACCGTCCAGGGATATCATGATAGTCGGCCTGTAGAACCTGTCGGCTATACGCGAGGCCACTATGCCTATGACCCCGGGATGCCAATTTTCACTGGCAAGGACTATGACTTTATGGTGCTTGAAGTTTACCTCGCGCTCGACTTTAGAGAGAGCCTCTTCAAGGATCCTGGCCTCTATCTTCTGCCTGTTTCTGTTCTCGGTATCCATCATCTTAGCAAGCCTCTTGGCCTCCTCCCTGTCTGAAGACAATAGAAGGTCGAGAGAAGTCTGCGCCGAACCTATGCGCCCCATAGCATTTATCCTGGGGCCGAGTATAAAACCTATATGCCCGCTCATGATTTCCTTATCGCTCAAGCCGCCCACATCCATAAGGGCGCTTAAGCCTATCCGATCACGCTTATTCATCTCATCGAGACCGCATTTCGCCATGACCCTGTTCTCTCCTATAAGCGGCGCTATATCGGCCACGGTCCCCAAACTTACGAGGTCGAGGAAGTCCTCGGCGAACAGGTCCGTCGTATCGTAAAGGGCCTTGACGAGCTTATAAGCTATTCCTACGCCGGCCAGATGCTTAAACGGATATTTGCAATCCTCCTGCAGCGCGTTTATCACGGCGTATGCTGCCGGGACGCGTGATTCGAGGACTTCATGGTGATCGGTTACTATGACGTCGACCCCCATAGACTTCGCGTATTCCACTTCCTTGAATGATGTTATACCGCAATCTACCGTAACTATGAGCCCGAAGCCGTTCTTATGGGCCTTCTTTATCGCGGACAGGTTCAGCCCGTACCCCTCTTCTACGCGGTTCGGTATATAAGTATCGGTTACGGCACCCAGATTTTTAAGCGCGGAGTACAGGATGGTAACGCTCGTTATGCCGTCCACGTCATAATCACCGTAAACGAGTATCGGCTCTTTATCCTCTATAGCCTTTTTTATCCTTGAAACGGCCTTGTGCATATCCTTAAGCAGGAACGGGTCATGGCATGCCGAGAAGGACGAGTTCATAAAGCTCTTCGCTTCTACGATATCCAGTATGCCGCGGTTAATGAGAAGCTGCGCGGTTATTTTGGATATGCTAAGCGCTGATGATAATTGCTCCTGCAGGACGGGGTCAGGCGGCTTTATTCTCCAAATTTTTCTCATGGAGCTCTACGGCTCTTTCTGTCTATGCGGCATCCCGCCTCGCACATTAAAATGTCGCGGCGGGACAGGGGGTTTTCTTAAAACTTACACACCTACTTCTTCGGACCGTCCTTCGGCTCGATATGAACGAGCACGTCCGAGGCCTCCGGTATCTTCATCTTTAAAGCCTTTTCTACCTCGTAGCATATCTCATGGGCGCGGTCTATGTGCATATCGGGATCTACCTGTACGTGCAGGTCTATGCATATATCATCGGGCCTTCCGCGGGTGCGTATCTTATGGCACTCTTTGACGCCTTTTACGGTCATTACGATACCCTCTATCCTGCCGGTATCCATGATGGCCACGGTATCGCACAGCACCTTCGACGCGCCTTTTATTATTTCAATACCGGCGCGGGCTATGAACACGGATATTATAAGCGTAACTATCGGATCTATTATCTGAAAACCCAACTTTATACCCACAAGGGCGACTATTACCGCGAACGATGTGAGTATATCCGCCTTCGTATGCATCGAATCGGCCACCAGAAAATCGCTGCCGAGCGCTTTGCCCTGACTGTACTCATACTTCATCACGAGCGTATTTATGCCCATCGTTACCGCCATCACCGCGAAGCTTAAGGCGCCGACTTCCGTGACGGCCGGATGCCATATTCTGTCTATACCTTCCCTGGCCAGATTTATGGCTACCAGGAAGAGCAGCGCCGCTATGCCCAGAGAAAAGAATGTTTCGTATTTCCGGTGGCCGTACGGATGGTCATGGTCGACGGGCTTGGCGGAAAGGGTTATTCCTATGAGGCCTATTATATTGGAGGCGCCGTCCGACAGGGAGTGAAAGCCGTCGGCGGTCATACTCTGGCAGCGCGTGGCAAACCCCAGCACCATCTTAACTATGGCGACGCCCCAATTGAGGGCCAATATGACGATGAGCAGCCATTTTATCCGGCTGTAATGTTTTTTAATGCCGTCTGCTTCCATCGGGGAGGCCTCACACTGCTTTGCGCTTACCTGCTATCTCTTCTTTATCCCCACTAACTTGGTATGCCACGATATGACCATCGGGCTTGCTATGTATACGGTCGAATAAACGCCCGTCAGGAAACCGACGAAGATACAGAACGAGAAATTATTCAGGACCGATCCGCCGAATATCAGGAGCGAAACTACGGCCAGCATGGTTACACCGGTCGTCAATATGGTCCTTCCGAGCATCTGGTTGACGCTTAAGTTCACTATCTCCGCGAAACTGCTCTTCTTCACTATCCTTAAGTTCTCTCTTATACGATCGAATATGACCACCGTATCGTTTATCGAAAAACCGGCGATGGTCAAAAGCGCCGCCACTATCGTAAGGTCGAACTGTCTGTGGGTCAGCGACATAGCCCCCGCCGATACCAAAACGTCATGAAACAGGGCTATTACGCCGGCTATACCGTATTTAAGGTCGAACCTGAACATGACATATAACATGATGCCCGCAAGTCCAAGCGCCAGGCTCATCATGGCGTTATGTCTAAGGTTCTTCCCTACGGCCGGCCCTACGGTCTCGACCCTCAATATCTGGAACGGATTGTCCGGCAGGTCTTTCTTGAACTCCGCGCCGAGTTTTATCGATATATCCTGCTGGGTCCTTACGATGATCTCTTTGGGGTTGCCGTATTGCTGTATCGAGGCTCCGCCATACCCCATATTCTTCAGTATGCCGCGGACATTCTCAATGTTGAGCGGTTTTTCGAATACATACTGCTGCAGAGTGCCGCCTGAGAAATCTACGCCGTAATTGGCGTCTCCCCGCGCCATAAATATGGCGATACCGCCTATTATAAGAACGGCGGAAAAGATATAGCAGACCTTGCGCTTTCCTATAAAATCAATACTCGTGACCTTGCGGAACAGGTTCATGAAATGAAGCTTTAAAAGCCCGAACTGATCGCACATGACCTCAAATATTAGCTTTGTGCATAAGACCGCCGTAAATAGGTTGGCCAGAAGGCCTATCGTCAAGGTTACGGCAAAACCCCGGATAGGGCCCGTGCCGAACTGGAATATGAGCGCAGCTGCAACCATGGTCGTCAGGTTGGAATCTACGATCGCGGAAAGCGCCCTGTGGTAGCCCGAGGATATTGAGGCTCTCAGGGATTTTCCCAGGGCCAGCTCCTCGCGCATCCTTTCAAATATAAGGACGTTGGCGTCTACCGACATACCTATGGTCAATATAAGGCCCGCTATGCCCGGCAGCGTAAGGGTGCCCTTAAATAACGACAGACACGCCAGGATTATGAGGACGTTCAATACGAGCGCAAAATTCGCCACGAGCCCCGCGAGCCGGTAATAAAATACCATGAAACACGCTACGAGCACTATGCCGATGACCGACGCTTTCATACCGCTATGGATGGAATCCGCCCCGAGAAGCGGCCCCACGGTCCTCTCCTCTTCTACGATGACAGGCGCCGGCAAAGAGCCGGCTCTTAATATGACCGATAGGTCATTTGCCTGCTCTACGGTAAAATTTCCGGATATCTGAGCCTGCCCGGAGGGTATCGCTTCGCGTATAACCGGGGCCGATACCACCTTACCATCAAGGACTATCGCCAGTCTTCTGCCCACATTCGTTGCCGTAACATCGGCAAAGATCTGAGCTCCCTTGGAATTAAATGTCAGGGACACATACGGTTCACCGAACCCCTTAGAACTGAACTCGGTCTTGGCGTTCACAAGAAGATCGCCAGTCACGCTGGCGTCCGTCGCGACCAAAAGAGGCTCGCTTCCCGCGCGCTCGCCCTCGAGATATTTGAGCTCATACCCTTCCACCGGCTCTTTATTTATAGCCTTCTTGAGGTCTTCGATGTTATCGGAGACTATCTTAAACTCAAGGTGAGCGGTCTTGCCTATTATTTCAAGAGCCCGCTCCCTGTCAGTAACGCCCGGGAGCTGGACCACTATATTATCCTTGCCCTGCCTCTGTATGGCCATTTCGCCGACTCCGAACTGGTCCACCCTGTTCCTTATGACTTCTATCGCTCTTTCAACGGCATCCTTACGGGCCTCTATCGGCAGCTTCGCCATGTCGACCTTGAGAACCACATGCATGCCGCCCTGCAGGTCAAGTCCGAGATTTATCTTACCTTTTTGCTCCACAACCCCGTCTTTGTCCTTTACAGTAAACGGCGGCCAGATGAGCCATACGCACGCGATTGTAAGCGCTATTATGCCTACCAGTTTCCACTGCTGGGCCTTGTTCATCCCTGTCTCCTTTTTATTTTAATTTATACCCTTTATTAATCCGACGCTTTTCTCTTCATCGACATTACGCTCGACTTCTGGATCTCCACCTTCACATTATCATCGACCTTCACCGTGACCGTATGATCTTTCACGTTCATTATTGTGCCATGTATACCGCCGGCTGTTATAACTTCATCGTTCTTCTTCAGGCCGGCCACCATCTTTTTATGCTCGTCCTGGGTCTTTTTCTGCGGCCTTATGAGCAAAAAATAAAATACCACAAATATCAATATAACCGGCAATAAATTTAATAACGGATTTCCTGATGATCCCATCATTTTATCTCCTTCTGTTTTTTATAGTTACCTTTGAACTTGTCCATGAACTCGGCGAACCTGCCGCCGGCTATCGACTCACGCGATAATTTAAGTAGTTTAACATAAAAATGTATATTATGCAATGATACGAGCCTTAAACCGAGTATCTCTTCCGTATTGAAGAGATGTCTGATATACGCCCTGGTGTGGTTTTTGCACGCATAACAAACACAGGTTTCATCTATCGGCCTGAAGTCTTCCTTATAAGTTGCATTCCTCAGCTGCAATTCCCCATTCCAGGTGAATGCCTGACCATTGCGCCCGTTCCTCGTGGGCACGACGCAGTCGAACATATCTATGCCGTTAGCTATAGCTTCAAGTATATCGGGTGCCGTGCCGAGCCCCATAAGATATTTCGGCTTGTCATCCGGCAATAGCCCCGCCGTGTATGAGGAGACCTGATGTATGATCTCTTCCGGCTCCCCTACTGAAACGCCCCCTATCGCATAACCGTCGAATCCTATCGCTATGAGCTCCTCGGCAGACTTTTTGCGAAGGTCGAGATAGGCTCCGCCCTGGACGATGCCGAATAACAGCGG
The DNA here is from genome assembly GCA_964650985.1 of uncultured Planctomycetia bacterium. Taxonomy (GTDB): domain Bacteria; phylum Omnitrophota; class Gorgyraeia; order 2-01-FULL-45-10; family 2-01-FULL-45-10; genus JAPLMF01. The sequence goes on from CAZYZC010000017.1 coordinate 12,309, forward strand.
TCGTTCCGTAACTCGTAACTCGTAACTCGTAACTCGTAATTTTTCAAAATGCTCTTTCGAACGTCTCGCCCATCTGGTAGTCAGTCCAAGCGACTGCTCCACGTAATCCTTTGCCGCGGGATAATGGACGCACTCATCGAGAGTCATCATTATGTCGCTTCCGAGAGTCATTTGTATGTCAATAGCGCCTTCCGGAGAAAGAAAGTGCTTGGAGCCGTCAATGTGTGACGAGAACTCCGCGCCCTCTTCTGTCAGCTTCCTCAGCTTTGCGAGACTGAATACCTGATAACCGCCGGAATCCGTGAGGATAGGCCGGTCCCAACCCATAAACTTATGAAGGCCTCCGGCTTTCCTTATTACGTCGAGTCCCGGGCGCAGGTAAAGATGGTAGGCGTTACCGAGTATTATCTTGGCCCCGCAAGTCTTCACCTCTTCGTTCGAGAGCGCCTTGATCGTGCCTTGTGTGCCGACAGGCATGAATACGGGCGTGGACACTTCGCCGTGAGCCGTAGTCAACTTCCCGAGCCGCGCCTTCGTGGACTTATCCTTGTGCAATACTTCGAATATTTTCATTTTGCTTCCTTAAATCTGGCTTTAAATAAACTTTTCGGGTCCCGCCGCTCCCTCGCCTTTTGTTTTTATAGGGGCACCAACGCTCACGAGGCATAAGTTTGACAC
>CAZYZC010000018.1:0-12831 GCA_964650985.1 uncultured Planctomycetia bacterium
GACCGTATGTCCTGCCGTCACCGAAATGCTTCTCATCCCATTTGGCCCGCATAAGGCCTGACTTACGGAAGAGCGAATCCATAAGCGCCTGATCCTTGCCAGTCCAGAAGGCCAGCTTATTGCACAGCGCAAGGTCTGCCTCAGACTGAGAAGGATATGAATCCTGCCACTGGCCCGAAAAAAGCTTCTGAAACTTCTCCGCGTCTTGGCTCCTAGCAATTATGGTGAGGATGTCGTCCGCGGGTGTTTTGTCTACATACCGGCTAAATACTGTTTTAAGCGCATCCGTACAATCCGCGATCTCAACCGAATATTCCTCAAGTCTATTGCCGGTAACAGTGAAAAATCGGCCCTTCGTATAAATCTCAAGGCCCAGCTTTGAAATCTTACTGGCGCGCGGAATACTGCCTTTACAAATAGCGTGAATACCGGTGCCGCTTGGCGAAACTTCCGAATACGTATTGAGTAGCTTTAAAATTTCCAGCGCATGCGGCGCGATCACGCTTTCTTTAATACAGTGGTCGAAATCGATCCCGACATAAGGTGGCTGAAACATAAAGCCGATACCGACATAATTGCGCTCAATTGCCAAGCCAACAGCATTGTCAAAGTCTGTCCACGTAGCGGGATCATTACTCTTGGCAGGGCGTCCTGTCAGGACGTTCATGGGGATTTTATCGATCCTGTCGCCGTTTGGCCTTATAACATAACCGACCCACGACTTTTGAGCTTTAAGCTCGGCAGGAATGTTTTCAATAACTTTTTGCCGGTACTCTTGATTCATTGCGGCCACTTCCTTCCGTTGTCCTTACATCATCGATCAATTTTTCAAATTCAATCAAGACCGCTCTCTCGATAGCATCCCCCGCGCATTTCTTGATGGGCTTGAAACAGTTAATTCTTAATCCGTTGAATAATGCCTTGGTTGGATAGACGAGCCTGTAGCCTTCGGTCTCGATCTTGGTGTAGATGGCGACATCGCCGACATAAAATAGATCGTTCAGGACGAAAGAAACGAACGCGACAAGGCCGTTCTTGGGCTTTGTGGGTATGATTTGAATTTCTGTAAGGTTTATTTCCATGACTTTTTCTGTCCTTCTTTCAAAAAAATATCCTGTGTGGCTTTCATCACACAGGATACACTATGGACAGAATGTTTTAAAATACAACCAAGCTGGTATGCTTAACTGTTACCTTATTTTATTAAAAGAAACCCTCCGTTTATGAGCTCCTCCGCCCGTTTATACTCCCGCTTGACTTGCTGGATCGCCGAATCCAAATTTTTGGCTGATGGGCCGGGATAGAATTTCTGGGCAAGTTCAAAAAAAGTAGGTTTAGATTTGCCATTCTTTAAGTCATATATCTCTAGGTATCTTTCTATATTCGTGTAATCGAGCGCTCTTTTATTATTCCGCGCGCCTATAGCTCCGTGTAGACGATACCACATATCAACTTGTTTCTCAAACCCGGCCATAATATCCTGTTTGCTATATCCAAAATCGACGATAAAATCCACTTTTGTGGGTATCTCAGAGATGAATTTTTCAACTACATCACGATCATACTTTGCCACATCCCTCTTATCAACAATTTCATATACCATGGCGTGCATTTGTTTTGAATGGACGGCAAGATTATTCAGAAACGGAGTATGGCTGAGATCGCTCATAAAACTGTAATAAGCGGTATATTTACGCGCGCTTTTTTTATCTAAAAAAGCGATGTTTTTGTCTTTATTAACTCTCGTATTTATCTTTGCTATATCTTTCGATATTTCGTCTTTCGTCTTCTCAGGGGTTAAACAAATATCCCCACCAAGACATAAAGCACTGTTATCTTCTTGATACAGGCGCCTCAACTGCGCGTTTCTGCGGGCGCATTCCCATCGCATCAGTCCGCGCGCAATAATCTTCGCATTCTCTAAATACTCTTTTTTCTTTATAACCAGAGGACGGGTTTTGTTTTGCGATTTAAGGTCCCGGTCGTATGTGCCGCGGATTTTCCGTATCTTGCGAATCAAGTCTTCCCAGTCATATTGCACGCTTTTTCTTGTCACCTCTTCCTTCATCACATTTTCCTCGCTTCGTCAATTACTTATTTTGGCCATTCTGGAGACAAGTTAAATATTTCGGCTAGCGATTTCCCTTCTTTATGTGGCATCGTTATAGTATTATTCGTGCTATACTCGGGAACAGCTTGTGGCAATTGAGTTAATTGAGATGTATATTTCCGCTTGGCCCATGGATTATGATAAAGACGAATAGGCGCAGTAGGGATATTGTACGGAAATAGAGGATGAGCAATCAAGATAGCGCTAACGCGCGTATACTGTATACCCGAAGGACCTCTCCACGCCCCATTATCCGCTCTTGTTTCCTTATAGTCCTTTGGGCTCCATCCAAAATTTACCACAATTTGTTCTTGTCCAAAAAGCGCATTCATTATGTCAATATTTTCTACATGTTCTCCTAGGGCATTAACTGCAATAACATAGGGCAAATCGATTTCGCCATAACGATTGGCTTTCGAAATAATGGTATCTCTAATTGCATCATGCGAATTTAAAACATGGACTTCGCCGTCAGCAAGAACGCCGATTGGTCTGCTACCCGGCCTACCTCTTGCTTTTGGTGATTTAGGAATTGGGTAAAAATCTACTATCCAGCCATCGTGTTCATAACGCCAATGAGGAACTCCTTCTTTGCCGCCAACCTGCCATAAACTAACTATTTTATCTGGATCTAAAACGCGGAGTTGCTTAACAAGAAAAGACCTAATTTTCTTCGCTGAAGGCGGAGATTTAGGCGCTCCTATTATTTCCATTTCGATAAAAAAATTGGGGGAATCCATGCGATTCAATGCATCGTAAACTTCATTCATTCTTGCATTTTTCGCAATTTCCTCTGCAGATTTATCCGTTGCTAGGGTTGCTTCTATATAAAAAGGCATAGAACCTAAAGCTGTGGCAAGAAAATCGGGCTTTCTCTCGGTGCCACTAATATCAGGATGAACTATTATGCTATATCCTAATTGCAGAAGAAGCTCATGAATAAATAATTCGAAAAAAGCCGAATAATGTTGGGAATCTATAGAAGACCGAAACTTTGTATAAAGTTCTTTTTTATGCTCAGCCGGATAGTGGGTAAACCATGATTCTATAAGCTGACGGATTTTATCAATATCTTGTCGTGCCGACCGATTATAATACCCAAATTTGGGCTCTGCATATTGAGCTGGCCCTGCATAATCTCGGCTGATGTTATCAAATAATTTCATAAATTAAAGCTAACCGCTACGGGGAAAATAGAGTCAGTGACTATTTATTTTTGAAAAATGGTCGCTGTCCCTAATTTGTCCTAAGAATCAGGGCCTTTGTCGGCAATCAACGCTACCCACCAATCGGGCCTTACAAAGTATTTATCTTCAAACCCTACGGAGCATAATTTTTTAATATACTCCTCTAAAGACCCGACAAGACGGCGATTTAATGGTTTAAACGTTGCCCCATTCCAAATAATTTCAAAAAAATCTTTCTTCTCTATCAATTTTTTTACATCACCCGGTTCAATCCAATTCATATAATCTGTGGTGCCATAGAATAACATTCTTAATACTTCGACAAAATTATTTTGGATTATCAGATTATTTTTAGCTTTAATTGCAAGGGCGTTTAATGTGACGTACGTCTCGCTAGTATGAAACAATGTCCCATCTTTACACAAAAGCCGTTTTTCTGCTACAAACGATTCGCGGGGCCAAAAGTTTTTTATCCCCTCCGTCTTCTCAAGCCTTGCCAATATGTCTCTCGTTAGTCTTTTCCAGAGTATTTCGTTAATTTCTTTTTTAACATCAGCGAGGACTTTAAATTGGCCTGCTGGATCGGCTCCTCTAAATTTGACACGTAGCCATTCAGCTATGTCAGATGCTCGATGTAAATTTTTGTTAACTATTTTTAATAAAAGATTTTTCTCATCATCCCGGATCTCACTATACGATAAATTCTTGTGCTCTTTAAAATGAGCCCATTTAGACAAAAAATCAAACCATTCTTCAAATGTTGCCTTATCCATTACAGGATTAGCACCAACGAAAATCTCATCGATATCAATGAGCAAATTACAAATGCGCATTATTTTTGAAACATCCTCGAGCTTAACTTTCATCTCATCTTGAGAATGCAGATCGATAAGATTGCCCCATATTTCTTCACGATCCCTTAACAACATTTTCATAAATTCTCTGACACGCTCAATATCATTGCCTTTTTTATTATTAGAAACAAATCTTTTTAACTTACTTATAATATTCCGGTCATCGCACGAAATCAGTTTGTCTTTAAATTTACGGTATTCCTTCCAAGTCATCAGCTCCGGTACTTCTAAAACCAGCAAGTGATTCCTGACACGTTCTGGAGTAGTAAGGCCTCCGCTTTCCCGTAACGCTTTATAAATATGAAAGAATCTATCTTTATCAATATCTCCTATATTCTTTATCTTCTCCAACATCTTTTCTTGCCATTCTGGAGCTTCTTCTTTCTTGGCTGTTCCTCCTGCGTTGCGTGCAATATCTTTCGTTTTGTCCCATAAAACTCCTGATGCAATATCATTTACGATTTCATCTGTTATTATCAACTCTTTAAAAATATCTGGAAATTCCATCCGCACTAATTGAGCAAGATAAAGCATTTTCCAATCCAGTTCTTCCTTGCCAAATCTGTTTAAGAAGCCTCTGTGCAAGCTATTCATATATCGTAAATAATGCTTAAATTTCCTCGGATTTTTGGGAAGTATTGATAAAATTGGTATAATTGCGCTCTTAATAATATCGGGCGTTGTTTTACGCAATTCTTTCTCAAGTAAAATATCCCAGCTAATTGACAAAGGAATCGGAAGCTCAAAAGGCCAATTTATAATTTTATCTAAAAAATCTTTTGACTTCATATAACCTAATTTATTTTTTAATACTTCTGAAACAGTCTTTGTATCTAAGCCAATGATGAATATGCATTGACTAATATCAAATATTTCATTGAGCAACATTAGCATGTCGTAGACTATTTCTGGTTCAGCTCGATCCAGATCATCTACAAAAACATATAATCTCTTATCCCCCAACATTTGCTTTAAATCTCGCGATACATTTGCTTTCGTTTCCTCAAGTAAATTTTCTAACGGTGACAAAATAAGCTTGGCAATGGCTTTCCCGATTTTGGAATCGGCTATTTCTGCTAAATCCCTTGCTTTAGTAGAAACCGCTTTAACAATTCTTTTGCGCTTAAAATTACCAATCGGGGCGTCGCTCCAAGCAGACAACCCTTTATCCAAACTCGTAATAAGCCCTTTCCAGGCATCTTCACGAGAGTGGAATTGCCACGGATGAAAAGCAGCAACTGGATGACCTTTCTCGCAACAATAATATTTAACGAAATTCATAGCGGTGGTTTTACCGCTTCCCCAATCTCCAAAAATGCCTACTCGAAGATGTGTATCGAGCGGGGTTTTATCAATTAAGGTAAAAATTCTTTTTGCAAAATTAGCTCGATCGAGACAATCATCATAGGGATTTAGCAATGGCTCATCTACGCCACTAATTTTTGCTTCCAACATTTTCGATTTATTACGCTTTGCCATATACATACCGTACTTTCATTTATTTTGTCCGGGTTTTTCCGCTACAGGTTGATCAGCTAATTCAGGCAACCCAATGCGAGAAAGAAAACTTGCAAACCTGTGCGAAATATCCTCCCTGTATAATTCGGATACCTTGCATACAAAATTTTCTTTCTTTAATTCTCGCAGATAATCAACATTGACAGAGAAATAATGTTTGAAGTCTATAACGGAAGATACTATTGGAATATCTGCAGGGAATTCTAAATAATGATATCGTGGCCGCAAGTTTTTTCTTAGATCCTCGCCCGGCGTCTTGTTTCTATTTATAGGTTCCATTATAATGTTTAATTCGCTCAACTGCTCTCCCGCATAAACATGCTCTACATTGTATAGAGGTGCAACGAGAACCGAGAGAAGCAGCTTGTCTTGGGTTTTTGTTTCTGATTTTGCAGAGCGAAATTTAAAATCGTAGCGTAGATCACACTCTTGACTTAAAACTATTATAAGCGGAAATCTTATTTTAGACGCCTCTATCACACCATCTTTTTCTACAACATATTCTATATAATCTACGTCCTTAAAAATATCGCCCTGCGACACCCATTCCAGTTTATCTTTATTAACCTTTATCATAACTAACCGTCCCTCGGATTATAATACGGCTCGGTTTAGAAATGCCATACTTCGCAGAATCCGTTTTAACATCAACTGATTCCTGCGTTTTCTGCTCTCCGTCAATAGCTGTTTTAGATTCTTGGACATATTCTTTGGAAAAAATTGCTTTTTTGTCATTCATTCATCACCTCACGAAGTTTATCTGTAATAGACTGCTCAAATAATTGGGTAAGCTTATCGTGGAATTTCGTAAGGTTCTTGTCTACTTCTTGTTTTGTCTGCATGGCTTCAAGGAAAACGTCAGAATCTAAAATAAATATTTTCTTTTTTATGGGGGCCGGATAATCCGGATTATGCATACCATACTGAAATTTCACATTCATATCGCCGTAATTTAATTCAAGATTTTGAAAAGCACGGGATATTTTTGCTTTGTCATCTGCTATGTCAAATATACATAGCAGTTTTTTATCAATATATTTGTCCCATGATGTGAAATCGGGCTCGTTAAATTCAATCTTATCAATATAACGAATACCGAGCCTGCGGAAACTTAGATCAGAATACGCTCCCTGTAGCGCTTCGATTGCCCCCATAAATGTTTTCTTCAGATTATCGAACGTGTCATTATATTTGATGTAATTGATAAACATCGCATTATGTGTTACACATAGGGATTTACCTCTGTCCTTACTGTGATAATACCACTCCTGATGTTTAACTTCTTTTACTGCCACCTCTTTAGGGCCTAATTGATATTCTTTTCCCTGCGCAATCCTCGGTTCAGGAATTGGAAAGGATTTAATAGCCTCGTTAACAACCGATTCCGGCAATGCCTTATCTATGTCCAATATTTCTTTAACAAAATCTACTCTTACTATAACTCTATCCAGAAAATTCTTTTTATACATATTTTATGCTCCTTATATAACCCCATTTTTTTTCCATCGCCTGACAGCTGGATCCAGATGAAGCATAAAGAACTCTTCAAAGGATAATACGTTATTGGCTTTTAAATAGTGCTGTATACTTCTTTTTATCCCAGCTGGCATTACCAGATAGATACGATTCCTCGACATCTCCTGAAGCTGTGCCTCGGTTACCGCATCGTCAATAGTCGCAAGATAAAAGCCAAGACCGCGCGTTCCTTCTGTAACGATCTGTCTCCATCTTTCTCTCAACGTACGCTTGGCTGTGAAGATTATGCAGTCCATTGCGCTATTATTATAGTGCTTCCGATTCGGCATTAAAAAGTCCGGCTTGCCGTTTATCACTTGCTGCTCCTGAAATGGATATTTAAGCCGTTTGAAAAGCATTTTTATAATATCCTCGAACGCACCTCCGGCCCGCGGCTTGCGGGACTGTGAAAGCGAAAGGAAAAATCTATCAAATTCTCGAAAGTGTTTCGCCGTCACTTCAATGGTTTCGTCTTTCGACGCTCCCGCAGGCACCTCTGCTGCCAGATATTCTTTTATGGCCCTGCGTCCTGCCTCCTGTTCTGTTTTAAGGTATATGTCGAACGCCATATCTCCGATCTTGTCAACATACAGGCTAAACTTCCTCTTTATTATAATTGGATTGGTTGAGGGTGGTAGTACACTATTAATGCTCTTATTAAGAACGTCCTCTGGCGATAAAACGTGTTTCTTGAATATTTCGAACAAGGTCATTTCTGTTCCTTTCTGTGATTGTAATAATAGCATTTTATATAAACCGGGCATATAGGGCATAACGGTTTCGATCTGCATATGTTTCGTCCGAGATCAAGCACCGCATAGTTAAATTGACGGCAGCTGTGTTGTGGAGTTATCAGATCTATCAGATTTATAAAAGTCCTTTTCCTTCGAGTTTCAGCGTGAATCCTGAAGCCAAAGAATCGGCCGGAGAGTCGCACAATATTTGAATCAATAAGAAGAGCCCGCTTATTATTATGCAAAGAAAGATATGCTGATGCCGCATACGGTCCAACACCCGGAAGGGCCATCAATTCATCAAGATGCATAGGAATTTTCCCGTTATAGCGATTTACTAGAGCGCATGCCAGTTCTTTTATCTTTCTGGCCCGCCATTGAAGACCAAGCGGAGCAATTATTGTCTTAATTTTAAGAAGAGGGCTTGCTAAAAGTCTATTCGGCGAAGGATATGCTTTAATAAACTTCCTGTATATTGGTATTACCTGTTCTGCCTTCGTGCGTTGAAGCATAATCTCGACTATAAGCGCATGAAATTTTATCCTTGTAGATCTCCACGGATACTTGTGAGGATTCTGATAAGTCCAACGAAGTATCTTTTGCGTAAAATACTTAATTGTGCCATACGATGACTTTATTTCTGACCGCTTTCGTTCAGGCATTTAATAACTTCCTTTGCGATAATCCTTACAACGGGAACTACAACTGCATTGCCAAACTGTCTATAGGCTTGTGTATCTGATACAACGATTTTATAATTCTTCGGAAATCCCATAAGACGGGCACATTCACGAGGAGTAAGTCTTCTTGGATTTTTACCTTTTTGCGGTATAAGAATTTCAGATCCATCCTTATAATAACGCGCACTCAATGTTCGTGATACGCCCTCCGGATTAACAAGCCCAAAGCCAAAACCATTACCTTTAGCCCTGTGTTTCTCTGCATAGTTTTGTAAATACTCCCAAAGATGATCTGTCAGGGTATATTTATCATCAACCTTCTTATCCAGTATATTCTTTACACACTGCGGCTTTCCTTTTAGATTCAGGGGTCCAAATTTGACGGGTTTTCTGAATCCGACAATGAATATTCGCTCTCTATGTTGCGGAACGAATCGGGCCGCATCGATAATATCATCAAATACAATATTGTAGCCAAGTTCTTCGAGGGTTGATCTTATAACACGATAGGTATTACCTTTTTCGTGAGACTTGAGGTTTTTCACATTCTCGAGCACAAAGCAATCCGGCTTCTTTGCCTTTAAGATACGTGCTATCTCAAAGAATAAAGTACCTTGAGCCTTATCCATAAACCCGTGGGGTTTGTTCAGGCTTTTCTTTTTAGAAACACCGGAAATGGAGAATGGCTGACAGGGAAATCCGGCCAGAAGAATATTATGATCGGGAATCTGTTTGTTCGTTATTGCGCGTATATCCCCCTCGGGCTTTTCTCCGAAGTTTTCTTTATACGTTATCTGACTGTGTTTATCATAATCCGATGAGAATAAACACTCCCCGCCAAGTTCCTCAAAAGGGATCTTCAGCCCGCCGATACCACAAAACAAGTCTATAAAAGTATATTTGCTCATTCTATATCTCTTCTCCGGTCATCATTCTGTTTGGGCTTTCTAAAACTCATCTTCGCACGGCGGATACCGCAACAGTGCTTTTCCACTATTTCGGCCCTCGGCGCTTTGGCGCCTTCTTTGGAGCCTGAGCCAGATCATCAATGACCCGAGCTACCTTATGGCCGCAGGTACCGCAGAAGCCCTGCAGGACCACTACACCCTTTAACTCCGCATGATAATCGACAATGGTCACTGCCTTCCGGCACTCCCCGCACCAGACGTTGCTCAAAAGCATACGTCTTGTATCCGCCGGTAGGGCCTGCCATAACTCCAATGCTTCTTTTGCCATATTATGCCGCTTCCCAATATCCGCCGGTTTTTGCACTACCTTTAAAGATTATTCTTCCGTCGTTCTTCAGTTTTTTCAACCATCGCTCAAGGGTCTTGGGCGCGATACTGATGGCCTTCGAAATGCTTGGGACCCTCTGTCCGGGATTCATTCTAATGTATTCGACCAATAATTTTACTCCCTCATTTACTCCCTCATTTACTCCCTCACTCTTCCCCAACTTTTGAGGGGCAATCTTTGCCTCCGGCCGATAGAACGTCACCACAAAACCCGTCTTGATATTCTCAAATGTGACCTTCACCCCGGCGGCCTTACATTCATCAACGATACGCTTAAACCCCGATCCCCAGCGCTCGATATCCTTGGCATAATAAAACGTATCAGCAATCAAAGGATTGCGCGGGATGCTCTTCTCGGTGCCTTTTATAAATTCTTCGGGGGAGTGATCATATGGGAATTGACCCGGATTGTATATCTCAATTCTATTACGGTAAATCGCCAGTTCATTACCGGAAGGATTATTGAAATCACGATGGCAGAGAGAATTAACAATAGCTTCTTTCATGGCACGGACAGGAACCTCTGGGATCTCAAGGCGCGTACTTCCGGAAAGATCAGCGCGCCAATTTATGTGCTCCTTGACATAGGTTTCACACTGGGTGATCAGGTCAAAAAGCGTTCCCTTAAATGATTGAATATCGAGAAACGTCGTCTTCTCATCCGTGGCAAAGACAGCGGCACGCACTTCAACGCGGTTATCTTTACAGAAAAGTGCTCGTCCAGCGTTAAGTAGTTTTTTTCCTTTTACCAAATGAAGTTTGTTTAAGACATTGCGGGCTGAATCATAGGCATATTCAATACGACCGGCCTTCCGCCCTTTCGTAACGAAAGACTTAATCGTGGGGACATCGGCTTTTGAGATGGGAAGGTCTGAAACATCAAACCCCCATGAATAAATATAGTTGTTTTTCTTTTCGACTAAATGCTTAAGCTCATTGACTGAAAGCTTCTTATCTTCCTCTCCCATGCGTAAATAGTACCGGCCGCGGGCCGAATACACAGCATCATGGCCGCTTACCTTAACGACAATGCAATCCTTGCCCTGTATCTTCTTAATCTGGATATCCGGATAAACCCTGGGCTCGATCCAATCGCTAATGGCTTTTGAAATGTCTTTCAAGGTCGACTTGCCGATTTGTTGTCCTACAACATTGCCATTATCCTTAATTCCAAAATAAACCATACCCTTACTGTGCTTATTCAGCATTGCGGCTAATGAAATTATTGCCTCTTTAAGCTCTGATGTTGACGTCTTTAATTCTACAGTTTCGCTTTCTGCAAACTTCATATGCTTGTCTTCTTTCTTAGATACTTTTCTACATGATACTGTTGAATCTTGCTGGGTGCCGTCTTGCCGTTGAACCACCTGCTAACGGTGGAAAAGGCCACGTCAAGCTCTTTGGCGAGGGCCTGCTGGGTAATCTTATTCTCCAGTCGATACAACTCTAATTTCTTTACGATATCCATTTGAACGACTCCTTTTTTTGGCATAGTTATATCCTCTTGCTAATATTGCATTTTATAGCACGAATGGCGGACGAGTCAATGAAAATCGTGCGGCCTCGTCTTACAACGATTGTTGTAAAAACTTACATCGATTTCGAGTAGGTTTTATGCTCTGTTTTCTCGTAGTTCAACTATATGAGACTATATGAGATTATGTCCTGGCCAGATATACGCCTCTTTAGCGCAGGCGGCTGGTAATGTCCACTAGGGCTAAATGTCCACTGTTTAGTGGACATTTCCTATCACTGGACATTTCCGTGGATTGATAAGAAGTCCATAATTCCTAGCGGAAGTGACACAGTTTTAATGAAGAAAATCGTCACAGCTTAATCATTTATCAATAGATACTCTAACCAGATCAGAAACTCGCATGATCTTTATTCCTCTTTTTTCTAGTTTTGGCATCATCTCTCCTACAACACGAAGGGTGGTTGGACGGTCATGACCTATGCCTATCGCATATCCTCTCTTTAGCGCAAGTTCGGCCAGCTTATCCAGTTGCCCGCGGATATAATTCTCTAAATTCTTACCTTTAAGTTTCCGTTCCGGCAGATCCAGAAAGATATCCCTTTTGGCATATTTTACGCCTATATCTTTACAGATCTCGGCACATACCGATTTATTTGTGGTTACGCTATCTAGGAAGAATAATTTTTGCCTTTTTATATAAGACAAAACTATTCCCATCAACTTGGGATTTTCTGTAGCGTTAGAGCCTTGGTGATTATTTACACCAGAAACCTTTGAAATACCCTTAAATGCTTTATCAAGCTTGGCTACTACCTCCGTTTCAAACATATTGCATCGTATGACGCCGGATTCAGGATTTTTGTTACTCTTTGATTCGAGCGGCAGATGAAGAAGAACTTCATATCCTTTCTTCCTTGCTTCGATAGAGATATGCTTAGAATATTTAAGATTTGGGAGGACTGCTAATGTGACCGGTTTTTTTATCTGATAAAGCGATTCCAGATTATTCAGGTTATATCCCCAGTCATCAATGACTATGGCAATCCTCGGCTTTGGCTTGGAGATCTTTTCTTTGGCCAGATAATATACGGTAAAGGCTAAGGCAGATACTATTATGATAAAAAAGATTCGAGATAAATACTGCTTCTTAACCATCGTTTTTTAATTGCAGCATTTTATAAAATTCTATCCACGGAAAGTTATTACCGGGACATTCCGTCTTAGCTCCTGGAACCTGCCCGTGGCCCAAAATATTCTTAACCGGTATGTTGTAATAATCGCGCAGGGTGTTGACCAAATAAACCAGAGATCTCATCTCTTCGTCCGATACGCTTTCTTTGTTAAAGTTACCTACAAGACATATGCCTATCCCCTTATAATTCATGCTTGCCGCTTTACAATGAGAGCCATCCTGCTGCTTGAGCCACCGCGGTGACACTTCTATCTGGCCGTCCAGCTTGC
>CAZYZC010000019.1:0-12809 GCA_964650985.1 uncultured Planctomycetia bacterium
ATGCAGACCGGGCAGGACAACAAGACCTCCGCCGTGGTCGGCACCGAAGAGGTCACGATGGCGGTAGCCGGGTCGGTGTTTACCACCGTAGTCGTCTTTGTGCCGCTGATATTCGTCATAGGGATAATCGGCCAGATATCGAAAGACTTCGCCCTTACCGTCACGTTCTCTCTCGTGGCGTCGCTGGTGGCGGCGATCACCGTGATACCTCTTCTTTCGTCACGCGGGGTGTCGCTGGGTAAAGATTTTGCGGCTGAGATAGGAGACGACATCTCAAAGCTGGACAAATCATCGGCGATGTCCGTCATAAGGAATTTTTTCGAGAAGCTCCTCGCCCGGTTCATAAGGCAAAAAGCCAAATATCTCACGCTTACACTGGCGGTGTTTCTGGTGTCGATGAGCCTTTTTGCCGTCATGGATAAAGAGCTGATGCCGAAGGTCGATCAGGGGCAATTCATGATAAAGATAGGCATGCCGGCAGGGGCCCGCATTGAATCGACCAACGCCATATCGGAAAAGATGGAAAAATTCCTTCTCGGGATACCGGAGGTAGAGTCTGTTGCCGTGACAGTAGGCTCCACAAAGGAAACCTCCACGCGCAACATAGTCGACCGGTTAAGTTCAAACCAGTCCGAGCTCGTGGTGAAGCTTAAGAAGAAGAGAAGGGTCAGTTCGGCCGATGTGGTCCAGAAGGTGAAGAACCAGTTCGGGCCCAAAGATATTTCCGGGGCACGCCTGGAATACAGCCTGCAGGAGAATGTCCTCGATATGGGCCTGACGGTCCAGGCGCCCGTAACGGTCGAGGTGAAGGGCAACGACTTAAAAGAGCTGGAAAGGCTGACGCGCGACGTGCAGAAAGGCCTTGCCGGAATACGGGGGATCTACGGCATAAAGAATAATATGGCCGATCCGTCCCCCGAACTCAAGATATTGATAGATAAGGACAAGGCCTCGCTTTACGGCCTTTCTGTAACGGACATAGCGCAGACCTCCCTCATAGGCCTTAAAGGATATATATCCTCAAAACTGAAGGAAAGGGGCGAGGATTTTGACATACGCGTCCGTCTCAGGGAAAACGACAGGAAAGACTTCGAGAGGCTCGGCCGGATAGAGCTGCAGTCGCCCTCCGGATCCAGGACGACGCTGGCGAGCGTCGCGGCTTTCGGGAAGGGTAAGGGCCCCAGTGAAATAAGACGGGCCAGCCAGGAGAGATCGGTTCTCATATACGCGAATGTCTATGAGCGGAAGCTTACCGACGTGCTTGGAGACGTGCAGGAGGCCCTGTCGCGGATACAGGTACCGAAAGGATATATCGTAAAAATAGCCGGCGAATCCGAAGACATGAAGGAGTCGTTTAACAGCATGCGCAACGCCATCATAGCGGCGTTCCTGCTCGTTTACATGATAATGGCGGCGCTCTTCGAATCGTTGTGGCAGCCGTTTTTGATAATGTTCACGATCCCGCTTTCGCTCATCGGCGTGGCCTGGGCGCTTTTATTGACCCGCACGAGCATAAACGCCTACGTCCTTATAGGCGTCGGTATATTAGGGGGCATAGTCGTCAACAACGCCATAGTGCTCATGGACTGTATAAACTTATTCGTCTCAAAAAAAATGCCGCTGGAACAGGCCGTCGTGCGCGCCAGTTCTATCAGGCTGCGGCCGATACTGATGACGGCGCTTACCACCGCGCTGGGCCTTGTGCCGATGGCCTTCCTGGCCGGCGAAGGCTCCGAGCTGCGGAGCCCTATGGCCATAACCGTTATCGGCGGGCTTCTGGTGGCCACATTCCTTACCCTGGTAGTCATTCCGACGATATATCTGGGCGCGTCGGAGTTGGGCGAAAAGTTTTTCAAAAAGAAGTAGAATAACAGGACAGATGAGCCTTCCCTCGTTTTCCATAAAAAGACCGGTTACGATGCTCATGGCCTACTGCGGGCTTATTTTGGCCGGGCTTCTGGCGCTGACGCAGCTGCCGGTAGAGCTGTACCCCAACATATCGTTCGGCGAGATCAGCATAATAATACAGGTACGCGGCGGGATCCCTCCGACGGAAGTGGAGGCGCTGGTATCGAAACCCGTCGAGGAGGCCGTCGGCACGGTAAGCCATCTCGAAGAGATGCTGTCCATATCCAAGGAAGGCGAGTCGACGGTGGTCTTGAGCTTCGAGCCCGGGATCAATATGGACTTCGCGGCGCTCGATGTCCGCGAAAAGTTCGCCAAGGTAAAGAATAAACTCCCCAAAGAGATAGAGAAGCCCATCATAGCGCAGTTCAAGCGCTCGGACGTTCCGATAGTTATCATCGCCGTGACAAGCCTGAAACGATCCACAGAAGAGATACGCAAGATTGTCGACGAGAACGTGCGCGAGGCGATAAAGCGGATAAACGGCGTGGCCGATGCCGAAGTGGCCGGCGGCAGGGAGCGCAAAATACTGGTGGAGGCCGATCAGCGGAAGATGGCGGCATATAACCTGCCGCTTGAGCGCATCATATCGATGATAAGCCAGAATAACCTTAACCTGTTATCCGGCGAAATAGAAAGCGCCGGCGGCAAGTATCTCATAAGGGCGATAGGGCTGTATAGATCCGTCGATGATATAAAGAATATTCCGGTCGAGACCCTGCCCAGCGGCCTGATAATAAGGCTTAAAGACGTCGCCAGCGTGCTCGATTCATACCTGGAGCCTACGGGCTACGCGAGGGTCAATATACGTCCGGTCGTCTCGATATACGTGCAGAAAGAGTCCACGGCCAATACCATAAAAGTAGCCGAGCAGATAGAAAAAGAAGTAGAGCATTTAAGGACCGTATTGCCCGGCGACATCCAGATAGTCATTACCTCTAACCAGGCCGACTTCATAAAGAAGGCGATAGCGAACCTGAAGGATTCCCTGCTGAAAGGCGCCGGCCTTATCATGATAGTGCTGGCCTACTTTCTGATAAAGATGAACAGGCGCCTCATGATCATAACGGCGTCGCTCCTATGCCTTACGCTCTTCATGCCGATAAAGTTTCTTTATATAATCCTTTTGGCGATGATAATAGCGTCGGTAGCGATAAAAAAATTAAGGCCTCTTTTAATAGTCACCTCATCGATCCCGATATCGGTAGTAATAACTTTTTCGCTCATGTGGGTGATGAAGCTCTCCCTGAATTTTATGACATTTTTCGGCCTCGCCATAGGCGTCGGGCTTCTTGTCGACAACTCCATAGTGGTGTTTGAGAATATCCTGAAGAAGAACGAAGAGGGGCTTACCGGAATACCGGCCGCCATAATCGGCACCAATGAAGTCTGGGTCGCCATACTTTCGGCTACGCTTACCCATATAGTTGTGTTCTTCCCGATGATCTATGTAGGGCAGGAGATAAGGCTTCTTTACGGAGGCGTGGCCTGGACCGTCACCATATCGCTTGTGGTGTCGCTGTTTGTGGCGATAACAGTGGTGCCCCTCCTGGCTTCGAGGGTGAAGTTCCTGCTGGGGGACATACCTAAAGGCTACGGGGCGTCGAATGTCGTCGGGGCGATGAAGTCGGTGTATTCCTTCCAGAGGAGGTGCGTGATGTTCGTGATGAGGTATCGCTACCGCGCGCTGTTGTGCGCGATCATAATATTCGCGATATCGATGTTCATGTTCACAAAATTGGGGATGGAGTTCCTCGGGACGACCGAACAGAATAAATTTACCACATTTATCGAAATGCCCACCGGGGCCAAGCTCGACGTTACAAATGCCGTAGTCAAGAAGGTCGAATCTCTCGTCAAAGAGATACCGGAGGTGAAGACTTTCTCGTCCAGGGTCGAGCCATGGTCGAGCAAGGTCTACGTAGAGCTTGTCGGTATCAGCAGCAGGAAGCGTTCGGTGTCCGAAGTCATAGAGAGCCTGCGCCCCAAGGTGGAGAAGATAAGGCCCGCGTTCGTATATTTCGAGGAGGAGCAGGAAGTCGGAACCAAGGAAATAATAATAGAGCTCTTCGGCTACGATTACGGCAGCTTAAGAGAGATAGCTATATCCATGGCTACGAGGCTCGGGACCGTAAAGGGTTTTACCGATACCAAGATAAGGATGAGGGAGGGGCGCCCCGAGCTGGGGTTGAAGGTCGACAGAAAGAAGGCGGGCCTGATGGATATGACAGTGACGGACGTCGCCGATATGGTCCACGCGCAGATGAGGGGCCTCAGGGCGACGCTCTTCCATACCTCCTCCAGCGAAGTTGAGACCATCGCCAGGCTCGACGAGAAGTACCGCAAGACGTTCAAGGATCTGCATAAACTGGTGCTTATGAACAAAGACGAAGACAGGGTATATCTGGAGCAGGTAGTCGACTTTAAATACGGCCTGGGCCCGAGCGAAGTTTGGCGGAAGAACAAAACCCGCATGATACAGGTCAGCGCCAACATAGGCAGTGTGCCGCTTTCGAAAGCCGGTGAGATGACCAAGGCTGTACTGGCCGACCTGAAGCTTCCCGAGGGTTATCATTACAAGTTGGGCGGCAACTATCCCACGATGATGGCGACGCAGCACCAGTTTCCGCTCATGATAATACTCACGATAGTGCTCATATACCTGGTTCTCGCCTCGCTCTTTGAGTCGTATTCCCAGCCCTTCATAATCATGACGGCGGTCCCGCTTGCCCTTATAGGCGTCGTGATGGCGCTGTATCTTACGGGAAAATCGGTCGGCATGGGAGTTCTTGTAGGAATAATGATGCTGGGAGGAATAGTCGTCTCAAACTCCATACTTTTAATAGACCACACGAACAATCTGCGTAAAAGGAATTTCGGCAGCATAAAGGCGGTGGTTACGGCGTCGAGAGACAGGCTAAGGCCTATACTCATGACTACGGTCTCGACTCTTTTGGGACTTTTGCCCATGGCTATCAGTACGCAGGAAGGCTCCAACTTATGGAGCCCGCTGTCGATAACCGTAATGGGCGGACTTATGAGCTCCACCGTGCTTACCCTGATCATAGTGCCGAGTGTTTATATTATATTTGACGACGCTAAAAAGCGGGCAATACAGATGTTGTCAAGATATAAGAAGGCCTGACCTTCGCTCCGGATATCAAATAATCCTCATGTGCTCTCAGTATTAAGTCCGCGCCAACCTTACACAATTCATTATTTGTTTAGTTACAAAAAAGTTAGATATTTTCTATTGACATGAATCTATATAATGGTATACTTGTAGTGTGATACAATAAAAAGTTAGTTGCTAACAAGCAGTTAACACTGCAAAAATGAGGCATCTCCAGATGAATGCTTGGCGCATTACGGATGATTTTGTCGTCGGAAAGTCGA
Source organism: uncultured Planctomycetia bacterium (assembly GCA_964650985.1). GTDB lineage: Bacteria > Omnitrophota > Gorgyraeia > 2-01-FULL-45-10 > 2-01-FULL-45-10 > JAPLMF01. The sequence goes on from CAZYZC010000019.1 coordinate 5,302, forward strand.
CGACGAGAGAAGAGCTGGGGTCCACTTCGCTCATAATGGATTGGAGGAGCGAAAAGAATAAAAAGTGGATCCGCCTGATAGCTCTTATCGTGGTTTTTACATTCATTAATCAAGATATAGTCTGGGCGCAGGGCGGAGATCCGGTCTGGGCCAAACCCCAGGTGTCTGTTAATCCCCTTAATGTAGAAGCTAATATAAGCGTTCCTAAAGATGTCGCCATAACGAAGGAAGTTTACAGCGCCGCAGGCGACAAGACAATAATAAACATCCAGGACGCTCACTCCTCTCTAGGCGCGCAGGAATCGATAGCCTCGATACTCGATTCCCTCGTAACAAATTATGACTTAAGGCTCGTGGCGATAGAAGGCTCCACCGGCTATATAGATACATCCATCTTGAAAACGTTCCCCGATGAGAATATAAGGCGTTCTACGGCAAAGTACCTTATGGGCGAGGGCAAGATGTCCGCCGGGGAGTTCTTCGCGATAACTTCGGCCAAGCCGATAGCGCTGTACGGCATCGAGGACAAACCTCTATATGAGACGAACGTCGGGCAGTTCCGCAGGGTCTACGAGATAAACGAAGCCACTAAGGCCGACCTGGCCAACCTGACAGCCGCCTTAAAAGAGCTCCAGAACAAGATATATTCCGACGACTTAAAAGAGCTCGACGCCAACTCCATTCTTCACAAGGACGGTAATATAACCTTCACCGCCCGATGGGAGCTGGTGAAGAATCTCGCCCGGAAGACGGGCTTAAGCTATGAAAAGTACCGGAATCTTTCTAAGCTGGTGGAGTCGCTTTCGCTCGAAAAAGGCATAAGTTTTAATACCGCCAACAAGGAGCGCGACGCGCTGATAGACGCCTTAAGCAAGTCGCTTCCCAAGGCTGAGCTTGAGAGGCTGGTGCTGAAGTCGCTGGCTTTTAAGACCAATAAGGTGTCTCAGGGCGAGTATTACACATTCCTCGAGGATCTCGCCCGGAAGAACGAAATATCCCCGGCGCCGTACAAAAACCTGATCAACTACACCGAATACATAACGCTCTATGAGTCGATAGATCTCCTCGGAATATTCGAAGAGGCCCGCGACTTCGAGGATGAGATAAAGTCCGGGCTCTACAAAAATACCGATCAGAGGCGCCTGCACGATTTCTCGAAATGCGTCTCTTTCATGAAGGACTTATACGATCTCAAGCTCACAAACGGTGACTTCGAATATCTGGTGGAGAATATCAAGATATGCAATGCCCGGGCCCTGGCGGAGTTTTTGAGGAACGCCTCCGCGAAGTACGGCGTAATGCTAAAGGGCGATTACGACATCGGTAAGATATTCGGCTACGTGCCCGAAGCCATGGACTTCTATATAACCGCCGAAAAACGTAATTCGGCCATGCTTGCCAATACCGTAAGCCGCATGAACCAGGAAGGCCAGAACGTGGCGGCCCTTATAACGGGAGGGTACCATACAAAGGGCCTGACCGATCTGCTCCGCCGGAAAGAGACCTCCTACATTATTATACTGCCTAAGTTCGACGCATCCAAGCCCGAGCGCCCGTACGTGGCGATACTCACGAACAAGACCGAGCCGTACAAAGGGCTCCTGGAGAGCGGGCAATATTATATCGCCACAGCCGCGTATTTCGAGGGCATAAAGTCGCTCGCTGATAGTAAGGATCCTGTCTCATTCAATAAACTGAAGGTAAGGCTGTTCGACGCCGCCCAGGCTTCTATAGCGATGTGGGCCACAAATCAGGCAGAGGATGCGGATAAAGCGATAAAGACATTCGAGAGCAGGAGGAGAGACCCTAACATAGCCGCTAAAGTGAAGGCTGGAGTAGGTATATGGGTTTCGGCTTATGAAGCTAACTACAGAAGATTCGAACAGAAAAAGGAAGGGGCGAAGCAGGAGGTTAAAGAAGGCGAACTGCCCGCGGACGCCGGACTACTGACTCCGGCACAGTTTGAGAAGGTGTTGAGCGCGTTGATATCCGATATGGGCGTAGACATTTCGGCGAAAGATAGGCTCACAGTCCTTGAGGAAAAGGTCAGCGTGCTTGAGTTCCAGGTCAAAGGCAGGATAGATATACAGGAAATAGCAAGAAGGGTCCGCGAAGGAAACGGCAAGGTGGATGTCGAGACCATCCTTAGACGCATGGGCCGCAATAATCTGACTCCTCAGGAAATCGCCAAAATACAAGCGGATGTCGACGCCGAACTCGCGAAGACCGCGGCGCCCGAAGCCGTTACCGTGCCGCCGGCTCCCGCAACGACACCGGCCGCAGCGCCCGCAGCCCCCGCGCCGGCAACCGTTACCGAGCTGGAGAATTTCGCCAAAAACCTTCTTGTTCCCGAGGGAACCGTAGGCATAGGAGTTATTATAGACAGTGCGCGGAATAAAGTGAGAATGGCGCAGGAAGAGGTCGCCAACAAAGGCACAGGAACCACGAATCGCGTCGCCCTGCTCAGGGAGTACTTGAGGGTTGCGGCGGAATATAGGAATGGAGTCTATAAAGATACGCCTCCTTATAACATACCGCCTACGGAAAAAGAAGGCGACCCGGGATTTAACAAGCGTGAATTTATCGGGAACGTTCTGACGCCTTATCGGGGAGAGCTTGAAATGCTGAAAGAGTTTGCCGATCGTCGCTCTCCCGAATATTCCGAAGAGTATGCCGCTGCAAGGAATGCTATAGCCGCAGGAGTCGCAGGCGACCTCGCCTTCCGTTATTACGCGGTGAATGAAGTATTGACTTGGGACCCAAAAGAGTATGGAGAAGTCGCAAAAGCCGAAGCCGCACAGCTAGAGGCTGAAAAGGGGAAAGCGCCGGCCGCTGCGCAGCAGCCGCAGGTACCCGCCGCCGCGCAGGCCGAAGTATCAACACGGCCGGCCAGGGGGGGCTCGACGACGATTATAGCGATATTATTGGCCTTAGTTTTGAGCGGCCTTGCCGCTTTATCAGCGCTTTCCGCGGAACGCGGAGCAAATACTGTACGTAACCGGATGCCGCAAAAAGCAGTTCCTGTGGCGGTCACGGATGTGATGCCCGTTACAGAACCGGCGCCGAAGGCGGTTAAGCCCGCAGCGGCTATCGAACGTTACAGTATTATAACCGGTGAAAGGGCGCCTCTCAATGACGTCATTGAGAATACGATGGCCATCCTTTCCCCCTCGGCCGGCAAAGTGTCTTTTAAATCTAACGCTATCCAGCCGGACCAGTGCATATTTTTCACCGTGACGGATAAAACTACGGGCAAGGTTGCGGGGATCCACCTATCCCCGATCAAGGGTACTGGCCCCGGAGAACGCGACTATGATATAGCGTCCCCCGAAGAGTTATTCACCAATCTGCTGAAAGCCGAGAGCGTTCTGGAGAAAGACGGAATGCGCTTAAAGGACGATCAGGGTAACATCATTGTCCAGATGACAGTTAACTCCGACAATAGCGCAAGTCACTATACGCTCAACAGCCTCCGGTCTGCTTATGAGCAGTATAAAATCAGGGGCGGCAGTCTTAACCTTCGTTTCGACGATACGCTGGCGTTATCGACGGGCCACGGAATCAAGGTGAAAGTATCACTTGCACCGGACAGGCTGTTGCCGCTCATACAGATCGTCCACGGAGAAGCCGGCGTAGTAGGGTACGACGTAGTATGGTACGACGTAGTTCTTCAGCCGGACGGCACTTATAAGAAGGAAGGATTGAAAGATGAAGTGCCCGCATGGATGCCGCCGATTGTAGTAACGCTGGCAGGCATGATTGCGGGCGGAGTTCTGTTCTGGGCTATCCGGTCCCTGCGCCGCCCAGGCGATAAGCGTGCCGGGGCGACCGAGCTGTCACTCCTTATTCCAATAGCGGGTGTTCCGGCCGCGGCTCTGGCTGCGGCGGTTCAGGCGGGGACGATTTACGGCCTGATCGCGGCGGCGGTTGCGATAGCCGGGATAACGGCTGCAGTCATATATTCTAAGAGGCAAGCCTCTAAAAAGAAAGATGCCGTCGCCAGGAAGAAGGCCGTAAAAGCAAAGGTTGAGGTTGAGAAAAGAGAGCCCGCCATCATAGCCGCCGAGAAAGAGCCTGTAAAGCCTAAACCATCACCCGCCGAAGTGGCGGCACAGTGGGAGGCCGATAGGCAGATGATCATAGCGCGCAACGAAGCGCTGTTCGAGGAGATAGCCGCACTATTGGTTCTCCGGAAAAATATCACTCCCGAATCTTCCACTCAGGAAAGACTGCGATATAAAGGGTTATGGGACGGTATAAAAAGCAGGATAACGAGACTTACCGAACAGGACGGTTTCGACGGCGATTTATCCATAGTGGTTGAGGATCCCGAAATGGTCATTACAATCTTGAATGCCCAGCATCGCCCTATCCCTATGCGCAGGATGACGCCGTATACCTTCTTCCTTTACGACATACTTGATACGATATCCCCCGACCTCCTGCCCAAACCTTCTGTGCCTTTCCGGGCAGTTTCCGGCAAGGGCGTGACGCCGGCGATATTGATAGCGTTCTTTGGCCTCACGCTTGCCTCGTATGCGGGAGATATCGGTGGAAATTACGCCGCACAGCCGCTCATAACGGCCGAGAACATCCGCCTCTTCTTCCTTGGTATGGGGGTGTTGGCAGGCGTGCTTACGTATAAGAACAGGGCCATTATAAGGCAGTCGTTCATTAAGCTGAAAGGGTATATCAGTAGAGAAGGTATTCGCAGGGCCATCGAAAGCTACAAAACAAACGGCAATATAGCATTCCTCGGAGAAGCATTCAAAACATCCGAAATAATCCAGAATTTAAAATCAAATAAAAAGTTGCTCGACCTGCTAGTCGCTTTGAAGAAGCTCGGCATGGGCGAAAAAGAGCTCGCCAGCCTCTATAAATCCAAATCGTACAACAGCGTTCTTAAAAATAATCCCGGCGTTGTGCTTGAAAGAGCTCAAAATCTTAAAACTCTAAGGCTCCCCATAACCCCAAGACTGCTTACATACGGAAAAAACATAATAAGCCTGAAGGCCGCGTTGCTTAACCGGTGCGATTTGCCGGTCAATGTCAACACGATATTGTTAGCGGAGAAGAAGATAGTTCCGACTGCCATAAAAACCCATTTGGATGCCGTGGTCAACTCCAGGAACGACGAGGAGAGGGTGATTATCGGACCATCTCTTCTTAAGCTATTTAATCTATCACGCGGCAACGGCGAAATCCAGGATATGCTGGGCGAGGGAATAAACCGGCTGAATCTCGTTGACAGGAAGACCGTAGAAAGGCTGCTGGAAGACGAAAGAGGAATGTATAGGATGAGCTTCCTCGGGCTTCCCGCGGTAAAAAATTACGTCAAAGCCACGAACGAAGAGGAGCGCGCGGTTGCCCTTCAGACTATAAAGCAGACAGCCACAGTTTTGAGATCCAACTCGTACTACAGGGAAAGCATGAAGATGTTCCGGGCCGATCCTGACGGATATGTGATCGCCCTCCTTGGTATTGAAAAAACAGATTCGGGTCTGATAAAACGCGCCGATAAGAAGGCTTTTGAAGATTGCCTCTACGCTTTAAGCAAAAGGTTCCCGGAGGCAAGGGCTTATCCAATGGCCAGGTTTGAAATGGCCCCGACAGTTGAATTAAGGATAATGGAGAGAGTTACCAATGCCGTAAGAAACACTCTCGACAATATGCGTATACCCGGGTTTTATGGTATGCCTGCATACGCGAGGGTGGCGCTGATAATAATCGTCGGCCTGATAGCTTTACCGGTCATAGCCGCTGGTTCTACGATCGTATCGTTTTCCGCGAATACCGGAAATGCGGTAATCGGAGGCGAACAAGGAATTGGAATGCCGCAAGCCGATCTCGGTTTTCAGGCGCCTCAGATCGGCGCACCTATGCCGGATTATATGGCACAAGACCTTGCCCAGATAGGGACGCAAGCCGCAATGCCGGAATTTGGGGACATGATGGCCCAGGAACTTGTCGCCGCAAGGGTCGATATCAAAGGCGGTCTGCCAGTTGCAGTAACTGTTCAGCAAGCCCCGTCATTCGACATCATATACGATAATGCGGTCGCACAAGCCAATTTAAAGACCGCGGACGGATATATAAATGCTGCGGAGATGGGGCTGCAGCTGATCGCCACGAGCAAGATCAGGGACTATACCTGGAATCAATCACGTAAGGCTGGAAATCTGGTATCCGGAGCCATTGAAGGATTAAAGGGGCTAGAGAAATGGAATCCGGAAGTTAAGCGCCTTGAAAGAGATTTGAACGCATTTTGGCGCGGTATGAGACATGCGGATGATGTGGCGAGAGTAATGGCGTATTCACCTACGAGAGGCCTCGTTCCGCAGGCCGTCGCACCGGAAGTAGTTTCTGTGCCGGAAATTACTCCTGCTCTGGAGGCCGCTCCGCAAGTCATCGCACCGGAAGCTGTTCCGCAAGCAGTTCAGCCCGAAGCGCCGCAAGCAGTAACGCCCGAAGCACCACAAGCAGTTCAGCCCGAAGCTCCTGCAGTCACGACCCCGGCTATCACGCCGCAGGCCGCAGCGCCCGAAGCGTCGGCAGTTTCGGCTGCAGTCGAACAGCCAATAAATGGCATAGCCCTTTCTGAAATAGGGGTTGAACTGAAAACTCTACATGGGCTGTATGATAACAAGGCTTATGAATGGGTGCGCGACCGGTTAGCCGATCTATCCAAAGCTATGGCCCCACTTAAAGGCGATGTCGCCCTGCGTAGTTATAAGTCCGATTATGATGAATTGTTAGCGGATAATAACAGGGCTTTGGAGAAAAAAGCGAAAGTCGCGGACGATGCTTTAAACAAAGCCTTGCAGGATACTTCATGGAATACCGTTGATACTAATCTTACGCCTAAAGATCAAAATAAGGCTAGGAAATACCTGGCCGAAGGTATGGATCTCTTTAATGCCCGGAATTACACCGATGCCGAGAGGAAGTTTCTTCGCGTTATGGCGATAGACAAGGCTAATGAAACCGCCAGGACGTGCTTAAAGCTCATACATGATATACGGAATACAGGTGTTCCTATGATGCCCACGGGGCTTGGCATAGATATGGCCCAGGATGTCGATTGGTATAATTCTTGGGCGATGAATAGATTTGATAATTTAAAAGGCCTTACGGGTTGGGCCGAAAGCAAGGCCCCCGGCAGATTTGCCAGTATCTTCAGCGGGGTAGTCAATATTTTCAGGAATATCAGTGACGAGGATAAGCAGGCCCAGATAGACCATGTTATTAACGAAGGCGCTGTCAAAAATACCATCGTCCTTGTTCTAGAAAAGGGCGGTTACGAATCACGCATCTATCTCAATTCTCCGGCGCTAATAGGGGGCGTGAATACCACATTTAAAGATATGATAGTGGACTCCAATAGCGGCGGCATAGCGCAAAAAGCAAGTTCCAAAACCGAGCGATCTCTCGGCGCCGTTCTTACCGCGCAGTTTAATGAATATGAGTTGGGAATCTTTGTGCCGATAATAAAAGTGAATGGTGCCCCG